>SKYX01000294.1 GCA_007127655.1 Desulfonatronum sp. | reverse complement strand
CGTCTTTCCAGGTCAGGGACCAGACATGAAACCTGCCGCTGTGGACAATGGCCATGCGCTGGGTCAAATCCAGACCAACACGGTCCTTGTGAAAGGCATAGCCGTCCGTGAACACGGCGATGGGCTTGATGTCAGTGCGTTCTCTGGCCGGACGGATCAGGAAGTCGGCCCGGCTGTGCACGGCCACGCCCCAGGCCGGACCAAGCTCAACCTGGGGTTCGATGAGGTAGGCCTGGCCGTCGATGGTGTAGAAATATCCCGGCTTGCCGTTGACGACCTCCTTTTTGAGCGTGGTGGTCAATCCTTTTTTGCGGCCCCGTTTCAGTGCTTCCACGAACAACGCTTCCAGCTCGCTTTCCAGAAGCCCCTTGATGGGGACGTTGCGCAGGGTGTCGATGGGTACGAGCCGTTCTTTGCGCAGGACGAGTTCCCTGAGCATCTCCACGGCAAGGGTGCGGGAGGTCTGGGACATGGTCCGGCTGTTACGGTAGGCGAAAATGCAGGCATAACAGCCGTCCTTGGTTTCATCCTGGTTGCAGGGGCAGCGCGTGAGGGTTTCCAAGGCCAGTTCCAGTAGCCGGAGCATGGTTTCCGGTCGCATCAGCTCCTTGAGGTAACCCGTGCCGCCGGGGATAGTGTCGTAGAGCACGAGGTACTGCTTGCGCAGATGGGAATCCGGAAGCGGCTCGGAGTGGACCGTGGTCTGAAGGTGGTCGATGTTGCCTCGAAAGTGCTGTTGCAGTCCCAGGTGCAGCGCGGCCACGAAGGAATGGAGTTTGTCCGAAGATTCAGAGAACGAGGTGAGCGGGAGAAGGAGTTTCACGGCTTCGGAGGAAAACTCCCGGTAGAGATACACGCATTCGGCCAGAACCGTCTCAGCCTGTTTGTCCCTGGCCGAACAGGTCAGGGCATGCTCGATCTTCTGTTCCCCTTTCTTGTTTTTGGTCTGGATTTTTCCGCAGTGGCGGCACAGCACGAAACCACGGCGGGGCAGTTCCTCTCCGGCAATGGTCACCAGTTCGCCGTCACTGTCCCTGAGCCCGAAATTGATATCCCGGAACACGGCCTTGGACAGAAATTCAAAGCCAAAGGGCAGCTCATCGTCATCCAGGCGAAACGCCCTGGTGATATCCTGGTCAGCACAGTCCGCCAGCATCTGCTTGTTGTAGAACTGCGGCTCACGCACATCGGCATCATCGCTGATCCGGCTGTTGCGGTCCGGGGTGGTGGCAAAAACCTGACGCATGCGCACCATGCGGCGAATCCGGCCCTGATCCGCCCATTGGGGGCTTCCGCAACGCGGGCACGTCGGTTCCACCTGGGCCGAGTCCGCCAGGGCTGCATGCGAGCAGTTGGCGCACAAGCGCCAGGGCTCGATTTCCGAGACGTTCAAATCGATCTGGTCCACCTGGACGCGCCGCCCTCCGGCATAAAAGCTGTTGGCCGGGGCCAGCTCCTGGATACCGGACCGGGCCGCCCGCTCGTATTCGAAGACCAGGGTCTCGTATTTGCGCTCTCCGCTTCCAGCCTGTTCCCGTTTCCGCCAGATGATGGATTGAAGGATGATTCCCGCCTCGGGAAAAGCGTAGTTGGGAAGCAAGCCCTCGTCGGTGAAGAAGTTGTAGGTGTTCTTGTCGTTGATGTTGCGCAGGAGGGCGCTGAGCGCGGACTTTTCCCGTTCCAGATTTTCCAGCTCCGTGGTGAAGAGCTTGTCCTTGGCCGGACTGGCCTTCATCTTCCGGATCAATGCTCCAAGTCGTTTGATTCTGGATGAAAGAGACTTGCGCTCCCTGGACAGACCGAACAACCCTTCGAGAATCTTGTGCTGCAGGCTTCCTTCCTGGTCCGCGTCGCCCTCGGCAAAGCGTTCGACCAATGCGCGGGTTTCCGGTGACAGTCTGGTTCCGAACAAGGTGAAAAAGCCCTCCAGCAGCGAGGAGCGCCGGGACTCGATGAAGTTCAGCAGCGTGTAGGGGAACCCTGATTGCTTCGTGCTTTCCACCGCACTGACGGCCTTGTGGATTTTGGCCGGTATCGCGGCTTCGGCTATGCCGGTCTCCACCCAGCGGTCAAAACAAAAGGCCGTGAACTGGCGCTCCAGCACTGCCGAGGCATCCAGGAACACCCCAGGCGAGGTGACATTGCCGCTGATCATCTCCTGGGGCGCGGTATAAAAATACAGGTCGTGAGGCTGGGCTCCGGCAATGGTCACGTTCAGGGCGTTGCCGTCACGCCGACCGGCCCGACCAATGCGCTGGAGATAATTTGCCTGGGACGGCGGCACGGAACATTGAATGGTGGAAGACAGCGAGCCGATATTGATGCCCATCTCCAGGGTCGGCGTGCAGGACAGCAGGTTCGGAAACCAGGGCTTGCGGTCCTTGGCTTCGGCCTTGAACCGGGCCTCCAGCTCCTCGCGCTCGTCACGCTGCAACATCCCCGTGTGTTCGGAGGCATAGAGACGCTCGATGTCGCCGCCTGCATACAGCGTGGCATAATAGTCGGTTTGCGCGGGCCTGGGCGCATAGCGGCCCGAGCAGGTCCGCCGCATGCACGGTGCGTCATCCCAAAATTCCTGCTCCTGGTTGGTAATGGCCACCACGTGCCCGCATTGATTGCAGCGGCACTGCACCACACGCAGCCCCACGCGCAACGCCTCGGGCCGCAACCCCCAGATCCGATGATGATTCTGGTGACGTTCCTCCAGAATGCCCGTGGTACAGAGGGTTTTTAACGTCTGATCCAGGACGGCCTCCAGCAGCGAGGGCAGCAGAGGGCTCCATGGGCCAAAGCACTTCATGGCCCAGATTTCGTACCAGGTCTTGGCTTTGCCCTGGCCGCCCAACAGATGATCAAAACGCTGGACCTGTTTTTTGGTTGTCAAAAAAGCGGGGGCTCTGGTCTTGGGGCCAAACGAGGGCATCCAGGCGATATGCCGCTGACTGAGCAGAAAAACATTGCCCCAGTCCTGGATATAGGCGTCCAGCATCGGGTCGAGAATCGCGCCCTTGCAGCGCAAATGCATGATCAGTCCCAGACAGAACAGGGTCACTTGTCGCGACGGCACCTGACGCAGGTCGCCGATTTCGTTGCGTAGCACCAGGGCAAGTTGTTCCGTGGTCGCGGCCAGCCGTTCCTGGTCCACATGGGCGATGGAACTGCCGGTTCGCTCCAGGGTGCGGCCAATCCGGGCGCTGAAGGTGTATTCCGAGAGCACTTCCCAGCTCAGCCGCTTGTTCACGTCTCGGGGCAACCGTGAGCCCTTGGGCAGGCGGCCCTGCCCGGTCATGGCCTCATAGTCCCGGAGCCAGGTCATGTTCGGGGCGATGAACATGGCCACATGGCGTTCCTGATCCAGCTTGGCGTTCCAATACTCCGTGAATCCCTTCCGGAATGCTTCCATATCCAGGCCCGCCCCCTGGACCAGGGCATATTGTTGGATGGCCGTGCG
>SKYX01000288.1 GCA_007127655.1 Desulfonatronum sp. | reverse complement strand
TTTTGACACCCGTCAGATCCTGGGCAAGCCGGTCTCCATTATCATCACGGACAAGTCCGGCCGAGCCGGGGTGGCCTACTGGATCAACAACCGCTTCGGGCTGCGCGGCACCCAGCAGGTGGACAAACGCCATCCAGCCGTGGGCAAGATCCACAACCGGATCATCAAGGCCTACGAGGAGGGCCGGACCACCTCCTTTTCCAATCAGGAAATGTGGAACCTGGTCAAACGCCACCTGCCGCAGCTCTTTTCCTCCGAGTTCGACCAGCTCAAGAAGACGGCCCACACCTTGTCCTCCAGGATCATGCGCAAGCTGTCGGAGAATATGGAAATCAAATCCCTGGAGCCCAAGCGCGTCCTGGCCGCCATCGACACTGTCCTGGAAAAATACTCCTTCATCCAGTACCTTTACATGGTGGACACCAAGGGCCGCCTGGTCACCGGCAGCATTTCCCATCCCGAGGACAAGTCCAAATACAAGGCCTACGACCCAGGCAAGGATCTTTCGGACCGCGAATGGTTCACCGCCCCAATGCAGACGGGAAAGCTAAACATCACGGACTTTTACCGATCGTTCATTACCGGCAAACTCTGCCTGACCGTCTCCATGCCGGTCTTTGACGCCAACGACGACATCCAGGCCATCCTCGGCGCGGACATCCGCTTCGAGGAACTGCTCAAACGTCGATCCGAATTAGAAGAGGAAGAAGGGGATGCACCGGCCTGATACATGTCCCTGCCCGTCCTCCGGCCCTTCCGGGCCAGATGACGGTGTCGGGGCCACCGTCATGAATTGCATTGACGATCCCTGGAGGAGAGCGGCCCACTTGGCCTGCTGGGTGCTCCTGGGAGTGCTTCTGCTGGTCGGTTGTGCGTCCAAACCCTCTCCGCCCCCTCAGAGGCCTTCGACGCCCGCGGTCAGCCGTCCAACCCCGCCTCAGGCCCCAGCTCCGCCCACGGCCAGACCCTACACCGTACTCGGCCAGACCTATCACCCCCTGACCTCGGCGGACGGGTTCTCGGAAGAGGGCGTGGCCTCCTGGTACGGGCCACAGTTTCACGCCAAGCGCACCGCCAGCGGCGAGGTCTACAACATGTACGACCTCACAGCAGCGCACCGAATTTTGCCCATGCAAACCAAGATTCGGGTCACCAATCTGGAAAACGGGAAGTCCGTGGTCTTGCGGGTCAACGATCGCGGCCCCTTTGTCGGGAACAGAATCGTGGACCTCTCTTACAAGGCGGCTCAGGAACTGGACGTGGTCCGGCCAGGATTGGCCAGAGTGCGGGTGGAGGCTTTGGGCAGGTGGCCGGGCGGAATTCCCGGCAGGTTCTTCGTGCAGGTCGGGTCGTTCAACCAGCGTGAAAACGCCGCCCGCCTGATGCAGGAAATGCGCGGCAGGGGATACTCGGGTAGCAGAGTGGTCCAGGCCAATATCGACGGCCAGACCTTTTGGCGGGTTCAGGTGGGCGAATTCGGCAACCTGGACAAGGCCGAAGCCGCCAGGAGCCAAATCGCCCGCCAGACACCGGGAGCGTTCGTTATTGCGGATTGATCTCGGCGCGAAACTTTTTGGAAAGCCGAAAAACAATCACCTTGCGTGGGTCCAGGGTGATGGTCTCGCTGGTCTGCGGGTTGCGTCCCTTGCGGGCTTTTTTCGGGTAGGCCTCGAACTTGCCGAAACCGCTGATCAGCAAAGCATGATCCCGCTTCACGGCGGTCTTCATGATCGACAGCAGGGACTCCACCATTTTTTTCACCTCACCCCGGCTTCGATCCACCTTGTCGTAAATGGTGTCCACGATTTCCGCTTTGGTCAGTGTTCTGCTCATGATTGCTCTCCGGTGGTTCTCATCTTGGTTGCAGGATTAACAGTCCGTTGAAAAACTCCCAATTGCTGCGTCGCTGCAAAAACTTCAAACTCTCACGTATGATAGAGATACGTTTTGACCTTGAACTTTTGTAACTACTCAGCAAATCCTGAGTTGAGCTCATTTCCGACGCTGGATTCCCGCCTTCGCGGGAATGACGTATTTTCCATGCCGTCTCCCAATCAGTCATACCCGCGAAGGCGGGTATCCAGGCCGTATTTCCTCGGATGAGCTGAATAGTTACGAACTTTTTATGCTCCTTGCACTTGGAGTTTTTGAACGGACTGTGGATAAGGACTTTTCCACACAGTCAATCAAAAATTCGGACCTGGCCCGCGTATCTGGCCAATCAGCGCGCAAGATCAGCGCTAGCTGTTCAACGCGGTCCGAATGGACTCGGCGGCGGACTGCATCGCTTCCGGACTAGGGTACGCCGCTTGCGGCCAAAGCTGCAAACCGTCGCCCTCATACCGGGGGATCAAATGGAAGTGGGCATGATCCACCAGTTGTCCGGCGGCCCGGTAGTTGTTCATCATCACGTTCAAACCGTCGGCGTTCATAGCCGTGCGGATCGCTCCGGCAACTGTCTGCATCGCCTCCAGCAACTCATTGCCCAATTCCGAAGGCAGATCCCACAGGGTGGCGTGGTGCGCCTTGGGTATAACCAGGGCATGGCCTGGATGAACCGGGGAAATATCCAGAAATGCCATGGTATTCGGCGTGACGTGGATCGTCGCGGAGGGAATCGCGCCCCGGACAATCTCGCAAAAGATGCATGTGGACATGTTTGGCCCTCAGGTTCAGGGTTTCCGGGTTTCGCAGCAAGCAGTTTCAAAAGCATCCGGGATCAGAGATGGAGGGCTGCCGGGGGCTCCCGAACTCCGCAACGAACTCCCATGGTTTCCGGACGCGGCCGAAGGCTGGTCCTGATCTACCCGAGACCGTTTGCTTTTTCAACTCCTTTCCGGTCTATTCCCGACAAAACAATGAACCAGCTCCGCCTTCTTCACCCGGAACCCGTCCGAAAGCGTCTTCGGATCATCCCGATTTTCCTGCCCTACCACGGCTGCCCGCACCGTTGCCTCTACTGCGCCCAGCACCTGCAGACCGGCATGGCCAACGGCGTGCATACAGCGGCAGAAGGACCGGCGCTGGAAGCAATTCATGCCAAAATGGTCCAAAACCTGGGACTACAGACGACAAACGGCTCGAAAGGTCTCGGGATCGCCTTTTACGGCGGGACGTTCACGGCCCTGCCCGTGGAGTGGCAGGAACGGTTTTTGAAGACCGTACAACCGCACCGAGTAGCAGGGACCATCACCCATGTCCGTTGCTCCACCCGCCCGGACAGCATCAAGGCGAACCACCTTTCCTGGCTGCGCGAGAACGGCCTGAACATGGTGGAACTGGGAGTGCAAAGCTTCGAGCCGGAGATTCTGCGCCAATCCCGACGAGGTTACGAAGCCGAAACCGCCGTGCAAGCCTGCCTTACGGTTCGCAAGTCCGGCCTGGAACTGGGCGTCCAACTGATGCCCGGCCTGCCTGGCTCGACCATTTCCGGTTGGTTCCGGGACGTCGACCAAACCCTCGCTCTGACCCCCGAAGCCGTCCGCATTTATCCCTGTCTCGTGCTGCGAGATACCCCGCTCAGCCAAGCCCACCGCGCGGGTTCCTATCGCCCCTGGTCCCTGTCCCGGACGATCTGGGCCGTGAGCCAGGCCCTGAATTCCTTGTGGCGCCAGGGCATTCCAGTGATCCGAATCGGGCTTGCCCCGGAAGGGACACTGACTCCAGCAATCCAGGCCGGCCCCTGGCACCCGGCCCTGGGGTACATGGCCAAATCCCACGCCCTGCGAGCCTGGCTCACCCTATCCATGTCTGCACTACCCGAAGCCCCTCGCCTAATATTCGTTCCGAAACGCTTCGCAGCCGAGTTCTGGGGGCACAAACGCGAACACGTCGGCGTATGGCGACGTCTGGGTTTAGCCCCGTCCAACGTCCGGTGTTGGGAGCGTCCATATTTTCTGGTGACGTCCCTCGCGGACTCCCTCCAGAAATGATCCCGGATTGTCCTGCTTGTCGACCAACACCTTGACTCCATGGACGCCTCTTTGTAAGGAGTCGAATTCGACAGTTAACGACGTGCGTCGGAAAACCGAACGAAAGCGTGAGATCCCTCGGTATCCGAACGTATCGGTTCGGCGCAACCTCCGAAATACTGGCGAAATATTGGCGAGATACCGGCGAGATACCAGGCCTGATTCAAGGACGGCACGAATTTTCTCGTTTTGATCACGACGCAGCCCATAGCTACTTATTTGCATCCCATGCAGGACGAAGGAGAGTACCATGAAACGGACATATCAGCCGAGCAACACCCGGCGCAAGCGCACCCACGGATTTCTGACGCGCATGAAGACGAAAAGCGGCCGAGCCATTATCCGCCGCCGTCGAGCCAAAGGCCGCCAACGCTTGGGCGTTTAACGCTCAGGCCCGCGGACAAGATCAGGGTACGCGCGGAATTCACGCAATGTTACACCAAAGGCAGGAAATATCACTCCCGGTATTTCCTCCTTTTTTTTCTGCCAAATACCGCCCCCTGCCCCGCTCGGGGTCCGCGACTGGGCATCGCCGCGGGCCGCAAGATCGGCACGGCGGTCCGGCGCAACCGCATCAAGCGCTTGATTCGCGAAGCCTTCCGTCTTGGACGTGTCCTGTTCCCGGACAATGCTGATGTCATCGTGGTCGTGAAACGAGGCATCGATATCAGCCAGCTCAAGCTTGCCGATATCCAGAAGGATTTCCGAGGCGTCATGCAGCGGGTTCGTCGGGAATCCGGGGCGACAACCGCTGGCTCTCCTCCGCGAGATGAGCCCCGCCCTGGACGGTCCCTCCGGGTCACGCCCCAACCTTGACCACGCGTTCATCGCCATGCGTTACTTGCTGATCCTGCTGATCCGAGGGTACCAACTTGTCGTTTCCCCTCTTCTCCCTCCCAGCTGCCGCTTCATTCCTTCGTGTTCGGAATACGCCAAGCATGCACTGGAAACGCACGGCCTTGTAAAGGGGACCATGCTCAGCGCATGGCGCCTGCTGCGCTGCCAGCCCCTTTGTGCAGGCGGCCTGGACCCGGTTCCTGAACCCCGGTCCACTGCATCCAGGTCCACGGCATATAGGTCCGCCGCTGCTCCATCCCCGCCGGCCGCCGCCAACCTCAACCCCCCCAATTGCTGAATCATGGATCACAAAAGAGCTTTTCTGGCAATCACCATTTCCTTATTGTTTCTGGTCCTCTGGAGTTGGATGTTCTCTCCTCCTCCCCAGCAGCCGACACCCCAACCAGACTCCCCAACCGCCGAGTCCCGACCCGAAACACGACCACTCCCTGAAATCCAGCCCATTGACCCGGCCCTGGCTCCTCAACCCATCCCCCCGAGGGATCAGACGAGTGAGGGAGTGGAAGCAGGGGTGGGCGTCCAACAGGAAACACCTCTGGATCCGGGATTCATCGGCACAGCGACGCCCCGAGGACAGCTGATCACGGTTCGCAGCCCGCTGTTCGAAGCGGTTTTCAACTCCGAGGGCGGAGTGCTGGAACATTTTAAGCTCCTTCAATTCCGCCAGACCATTGAGCCAAACGCCCCATTCGTGGACCTGGTCGACTCTCCTGACCCGCGCAAGCGGCCTCTCGGCTTGCTCTGGAATGACCAACCCACATGGATGCAGGGGGAGTGGACCGTCGAAGGGCAGAACCTGGACCTTACCCGTGGTGAACGCGGCTCCCTGTCGTTTATCGGCCGCTTCGGGCAACTGGAACTGGTCCGGACCTTCAGTTTCACCGGAGACACCTACCTGATCGAGGAACACCTTCAGGTCCGCAACCACTCACCCAACCAGATCGGGGCAACCCTCGGCTTCACCATGGCCAGCGAACCGTTGAGCGCCATCCAGGACCGCTACACACCGACCCAGGTGATGTTTTACGACATCAATGGCCTGACAAAGGAACGGAAAGACAAAAATTTACTGCCTGGCATCCGATCCGACACCAGTGTCCTCTGGGGTGCGGTCCAGAGCAATTACTTTCTGGCCGCCGTGATTCCCGGCTTTTCCGACCCGGTCTTCCGGGCACGGCTTGAAGACGGCATGCATCGCCTGGTCATGGAAACCAGGAACTTTTTCCTGGACTCCCAACTGGAAATGCAGTTCCGGTCCACCTACTACTTCGGCCCACGGGAACGCGAAGCCCTCTCCGTGGCCCCGTCTAACCTGCTGGAGGCCCTGCATTACGGTTGGTTCGACCTCATTGCCAGCCCGCTTATCCAGGTGCTGAACTTCTTCCACGGGTACGTCCACAACTATGGGCTGGCCATCATTCTGCTGACCCTGGTCATCAAGCTGATCTTCTTTCCCTTGTCCCAGAAGAGCTACAAGTCCATGCAGCAGATGAAGAAGCTGCAACCCATGATGCTCAAGCTGCGCGAGAAGCATAAAGATGACCGCCAGAAGATGAACGAAGAGATGATGCAGCTCTACAAGACCTACAAGGTCAACCCCTTGGGGGGCTGCCTGCCCATCGCCGTCCAGATTCCAGTCTTCATCGCCCTGTACCAGGCTTTGATGGGGGCCATCGAGTTGCGCCACGCCCCGTTCATCACCCATGTGCCATTCACGGACATCATCTGGCTGGCCGATCTTTCTGCCCGGGACCCCTACTACGTCACCCCGATCATCATGGGGGCGACCATGTTCTTGCAGCAAAAGCTGACACCTGCCCCCGGAGACCCCATGCAGGCCAAGATCATGCTGTTTTTACCGATCATTTTCACCTTTTTGTTCTTAACTTTCCCGTCGGGTTTGGTCCTCTACTGGCTGGTCAACAACGTCCTTTCCATCGCCCAGCAGTGGTGGGTGATGCGCGAACCAGCCAAGTCGTAGGAAGCAAACCGTCGCCGGTTCGTCCATTGGTCACGGCCAGGCCGTCCACCAATGGTGAAGGAGACCAACGTCAACATGAGTGAGCCAAAGGAATTCCAAAGCAAAAGTGTCGATGAGGCCATTGAGGAGGCTTGTTCGTTTTTTTCCTGTATCCGGGATGAATTGGAAATAACTATACTGGAGGGCGGTTCAGCCGGTATTTTCGGCTTGGTGGGCGCGAAAAAGGCCCGGATCAAGGCCCAGCCGCGGGTCCGGCTTTCAGAGTTGGAAACCATGATCCGCGCGGTCACGGAACGAATCACCGCCGCTATCGTGGACAACCCTCGGGTCGTAGTGGAGCATCAGTCCGACCTGGTCAAGGCCACCATAAAAACCTCTGACGACATGGACCGGCTCCTGGGACGCGACGGGCAGGTGCTCGGAGCGGTGGAATACGTCGTCAACCGAATCGTTGCCCGTCGCTGGCCCAGCGTCGTGCGGGTCATGCTGGACGCCGACGGATTTCGGGAGCGCCAGGACCAGGAACTCAGCACCCTGGCCGTGACTCTGGCCGAAAAGGCCAAGTCCACGCAATCGCCACAAAGCACCAAGCCTCTCCCTTCCTACCAACGTCGCATCGTCCACGTGGCCCTGCAGGAGGTCACGGACATTCAGACCAAGAGCAAGGGCGACGGGCCGCTGAAACGCGTTCTGATCATTCCCAAGGCCGTCCCTTCCCAAGGCGAGGCCGCAAACACCGAGAGCCTACCCGCCCAGGATTTATGACCGCTTCGGCCCAAGAGGCCACGACCACCATCGCCGCCGTGGCCACCCCGCCGGGCCACGGCGCGGTAGGAATCATCCGCGTCAGCGGCTCTCGGGCCAAGGCCGTGGTTCAGACCCGTTTCGCCTCAACCCGCCCGAACTTCACCGTCTTTCGTCCTTACCGGCTGCACCATGGCCACTTTCTGGGCGTGGACGGACGGATTCTGGACGAGGTCCTGGCGGCCTACATGCCCGGCCCGGGATCATTCACCGGTGAGGATGTGGTGGAAATTCACTGCCACGGATCGCCGGCGGTCCTCCGAGACGTTCTGGAGTCCATATTGGCCCAAGGAGTTCTGCCCGCCGGCCCTGGAGAGTTTTCGCAACGCGCCTTCCTCAACGGCCGTATGGATCTGGCCCAGGCCGAAGCAGTGGCCGAAATCATTGCCGCAACATCTCCGGCGGCTTCGCTTCTGGCCCAAACCAAGCTTTCCGGAGCCTTGAGCGCTTGGTTGCAAAACCTGCGCTCCAGCTTGGAAGCGCTCCGGGCCCAGCTGTGCCTCGCTGTGGATTTTCCGGAGGAGGATCTGGAGTGCCTCGCACCGGAGGACTTTCAGCGCGACGTGGCCCGGATCCAAGACCAAATCCGCGTCGTCCTGGAGAACGTTCATCGCAATCGCATCTGGAACGACGGGGCCTTGTGCGTTCTTTCCGGGGCCGTAAATGCCGGCAAATCCAGCCTGCTCAACCTGCTTCTGGGCCGGGAAAGGGCCATTGTCAGCGCCACGCCGGGAACGACTCGAGATTATCTTGAGGAACGCCTTTACCTCCAAGGGCTTGAGGTTCGGCTAGTGGACACAGCCGGTGTCCGCCAAGACGTCGACGAGGTTGAGCAGGCGGGTTTGTCTCAAGCCCGCAGACTTCAGAATACATCGGACCTGATTCTTTTGGTGGTGGACAACTCGACTCCGGGGGGGGGGAGCGCGGTGGCCTTTCAGCCGACTTTCCACTCGGAATCCCCTTCAGCCGCACAACCGGGATCCAGCCCGATACGCCCCTCGGAAGAAGACGAGACGATCCTCGAATCCTTTCCGACCTCCAAGACCCTGGTCGTGGCCAACAAGGCCGACCTTCCCCGGCCTAACCTTGAACCCGTCGCCTCGCTGGCCGAACTCGGCTATCCCGTGGTGCACATCTCGGCCAAGACCGGCCAAGGACTGGACACGCTACTGGACGCCATGCGCTCCATGCTCACGAGCAAGGCCCCGGCACCCCGTCCGGACACCCTGACCCCAAACCTGCGCCAATCGCTGGCCTTGGAACGGGCGGACCAGGAACTGGCGCTCCTGCGAACCGACATTCAAGCCGGGCTGCCCTACGATCTGCTCGGGGTCCGGCTGGAACTCGCCAGCTCCATCCTGTCTGAAATAACCGGAGAAATTACCTCCTCTGATGTCCTGGACTCCATCTTCAGCAAATTCTGCATTGGAAAGTGACCCTACTTCGGAAACGCATCGTCCCTGTGCGGGACGCTCCGGAATCGTCCTTTCTCGCCAAGGTCGGATGGCCCAGGTTCAGGTGCGTGAATCACGGGGCTGCGCCGCCTGCACCTGCACCAATTCCCAAGCCCGCGACCAATCCACGTCAACACGAACCGTAACCGTCGTCAACATCGTCGACGCTGAAGTCGGCCGACATGTCCGGATCGCCGACTCGCCCCGAGCCGCCATAGTAGCTTCCACCGTGCTGTTCGGCATCCCTTTGCTGGGCGTGCTGTGCGGTGCTCTCGGCATGTATTGGGTCGCACCGCTTCCTTCCGAGGATCTCAACACCTTGCTCGGAGCAGCGGCCGGACTGACCCTTGGCGTTGCCGTGGCCCGGTTGGCCGCGAGTTCCAAGTTTGCCAGCCCAGAACACACTCCTCAGGCCGTCGAGATCCTTCCCGATACCAAGGGTTCCATGCCCTGATCCTCCAAGCCCCACAGTCCACTTCGCGATTGCCAAAACCCGAACCCAAGCCCAAAGGTCGCACTTGGTCGCCCATTGCTTTGGGAGGTCCACCAAAAGGTAGCAAGACGTGAAAGGTGTTGGCAATTGATAAAGAAAATCATACACATAGACGCTACATTTTTCCGATCTTTTTTTCACAATCCGCGCCAATGCCTTGACAATACGCCCCAGCTCATCTAGCAAGTCCTACTAAAAAACTCGCCTATCAGCTTTTAGAGAATTGTTTCGAGTATTCGGAGCCTGCCGCTGAGCCACCCGGTGCCCATGCGAAAAATCCGGGAGGCCCGAAGATCCTGGATACGTCTTCAAATCGTCGAATTCCCCTCATGCCCAGGGGGGGTATTGCCTTTTATGGCCCAAGGGGGTCCACAACCTCGTACCGCTGATCCCGGCTCGAGGAGCGGCGTTATTCACGGCAAAGGAGCGTAAATGTGAAACAGTGAACATAAACAAACATGTAGTCCCCATCATCCGGCAAGGGCGTTTTCATCCACCCCAAGCGACCCCGCTCGAAAAATTGAGAAAAAGGGAGCGATTTTCATGGCATACAGGAAAATAGTACTGGGCTTGTCCGGGTGCCTTTTCGTTTTTGTTTGCGTTTTTTTTCTACAGGCCGACGTGATGAGCATGATCAGCTCTTCCGGAAAGGATTCCGGCAGGGCCGATCTGATCATGATTCAGGCCATAGCCAAGCAAACCACGAAGCAGGCCCCCGCCGTTCAGTTTTTACACGATGCGCATACCGAAGCCCTGGCGGAACAGGACAAGGACTGCGCGGCCTGCCACATCAAGGACGAGGACGGCGTGATCTCCTACAAGTACATGCGCCTCGAGGACCCCGCCGCGAATCGGCTGAAGGATCTGTATCACGACAACTGTACGGCCTGTCACGCGGAAAACGCCAAGGCGCGGATGGCCAACCCCGGCCCGCAGATCGGCGAATGCCGCAAGTGCCACGCTGAACCCGCGACCTACACCCAGGCCTGGGTTTCCGGCGGCATGGACAACATGTTGCACTATATCCACTGGGGCTCGGACCTCATCGCCAAGGACGAGGGCAAGGACACCAACTGCGGCCAGTGCCATCACGAGTACGACGAGGACAAGCAAGAGCTCGTCTACATTCAGTTCGCCGAGGAAGGGTGCCGCTCCTGCCACACCACGGAACCTAAGGAACCTGTCAAATCAAACCTCGCCGAGGCGTTCCACGGGCAGTGCGTAACCTGCCACCTGGAAAACAAGGAAGCCCAGGCCGAGCGCAACGGTCCCTTGGACTGCGCCTCCTGTCACGGCGGGCCGCAACGCTTTGAAATGCAGGCGAAATTCACCGAAAAGCTGGAAGAGATGGACGGTGTTTTGCCCCGCCTGCCTCGCAACCAGCCCGACGCCGTACTGCTGGCTGCCAAGCTCCCCGAGCGGCCTATGGACGCCACCCACCCCTCCCTGATGTACCCCGTGCCCTTTAACCATGAACTGCACGAACAGGCCACGGACGCCTGCCGGGACTGCCACCACGAAACCCTGAAGAGTTCCTGTACGGACTGTCACACCCTGCAAGGCTCGGAGCAGGGTGGCTACATCACCCTGGAACGAGCCATGCACGCCCCGGACAGCAAGTCCAGTTGCGTGGGCTGCCACAATGAAATGAAGCAGGATCCCTCCTGCGCCGGTTGTCACACCGCCATGCCCCAGGGAACCGAGCCCCCGGCTTCCAGCTGTGCCTTGTGCCACGTCAACCCGGACATCCTCACCCAGCGCCCCGCCGGACATCAGTCGCCGGGCTACACGCCGGACTACACAGACTACACCGAAATGCTCATTCCGGCCCAGGCCGACGGCAGACAGCCCGCTGGGGAGCCGGTGGTCGTTCCCGAGGACAAGGAAGGTCGCATAGCCCTGGCCCACGAGCTCATCATCGACCGACGGCAGAAACCCTTGCTGATCGCCGAGGAAGACATTCCCGACGTGGTCAAGATCGACGTTCTGGCCGACGAGTACCAGCCAGCCGAACTGCCTCACCGCAAGATCGTCATGAGCATGATGGAGGGCATGAAGGACAACACCCTGGCCACCGTCTTCCACGCCACGCCGGTGACCATGTGCCAGGGATGCCACCACAACAGTCCCCTCTCCAAGGAGCCGCCGAGCTGCCAGACCTGTCACGACCAGCGCTCCCAGGAAGGCCGTCTTGGCCGGCCGGGTCTCTTGGCCGCCTACCATATCCAGTGCATGTCCTGCCACGCGGAGATGGGCCTGGAAAAGCCCGCGGCCACGGACTGCACCTCTTGCCACAAACAGAAAGAGAACTGACAGCTCGCAAGGAGAACCAACATATGAAACGCAGATCATTCCTCGGATTGATGGGCGCGGCCGGGGCCGGGCTGGCGGCTCCGGCCGTCGTTCCGGCCACCGCCCGGGCCGCGGCCAGGGACTTCAGAGGCTATCACGCCACTCCAGGCGTGCTGTTCGACGGGACGCGGTGCATCGGCTGCCGCAAGTGCGAATTGGCCTGCAACAAGGTCAACAGCCTGCCTGAGCCTGAAGTGCCCTTCGACAACCTGGAAATCCTGGACACCCGCCGACGCACGGATTCGTCCACCTTCACCGTGGTCAACAAGTTCGACACACCAAGCGGCCCGGTGTACCGGAAAAACCAGTGCAATCACTGTCTTGAACCGGCCTGCGCCTCCTCGTGCTTCGTCAGCGCGTTCCAGAAGAAGCCTGACAGCGCCGTGCACTACGACGACACTGTCTGCGTCGGCTGCCGGTACTGCATGATCGCCTGCCCCTTTGAAATCCCAACCTACGAATACCACAAGGCCTTCACCCCCCGGGTGATGAAATGCACGCTGTGCGGTCCGCAGATGCGCTCCGGCGAACTGCGCCTGCCCGGTTGCGTGCAGGAATGTCCCATGGAGGCCATGACCTACGGTCCCCGCAACGAACTGATCACTCTGGCCCGCCGTCGCTTTGCTGCCTTCCCGGGCCGTTACGTGGATCAGATCTACGGCGAGCATGAAATGGGCGGCACCAGCTGGCTGTACATCTCCGGCACCCCCTTTTCCCAGGTTGGCCTG
>SKYX01000428.1 GCA_007127655.1 Desulfonatronum sp. | reverse complement strand
GGCCTGCGTCTTCGACCAGAGCAAACTGCTTTGGCTGAACAACCACTACATCAAAAGCGAGCCGGAGGATCGGGTGGCGGCTCTTTTGGCCGACCATCTGACGCAGCGCGGGCTGGACGGGCCAGACGGGTCTGACGAGGCCTATTTGCGCGCAATTGTTCCTTTGCTGCGGCCCCGGGCCGGGACCATGGTCGAAATGGCGGAAATGGCGGAATTTTTCGTTGTGGAGGACGAGGCCTTGCCTATGGATTCTGCCGCGGTGAGCAAGTTCTTGACGCCTGAGGCCAAGGAGCATTTCGGTCGATTGCGCGACCTTTTGTCCGGGGCGTCGAGCTTTGGGCAGCAGGAACTGGAGTCGCTGTTCAAGAACTATCTTGAAGACCAGGGCGTGGCGTTCAAGGTTTTGGCTCAGCCCTTGCGGGTGGCGCTGACCGGAAAGACGAAAAGTCCGGGGATTTATGAAATTATGGAAGTCCTGGGGAAGGACCGCGTACTTCGCAGACTGGCCAGGGCGGAGCGAGAGGGAGCTGTTTCATAATCAGGCCGGAGATGTGTGGCCCTCGAAATACGACACGCGATAAAAAAGGGCGACCCTCGGGTCGCCCTTTTTTATCGCGGTATTCGTGGATAAGATTACGCTTCGGCTGCTTGCCGCGCAACGGGCTTGACCACGGCATCGGAGCGAATGCAACGGGTGCAGACCTTCAGGCGCCGGGTTTCGCCACTGGGCATTTGCGCCCTGACCTGCTGCAGGTTGGGCATGAAACGCCGTTTGGTTTTGTTGTTGGCGTGGCTGACACTGTTTCCGGTGTGGGGGCGTTTCCCGCAGATGTCGCATACTTGGGACATTTTCGTACTCCTCAAAAGGTTGACATGTGCTCGCCTCCATGTGCTTTGGTGCGGAGCTGAAGCGCATGATGGACGTTGAATCGAAGGAAGCGCGACATGCGGTGTCGCGGCTTCCGTTCCAGTCGTTTTTCTCTTATTTCATGGGGTGTTCGGTGGGCCACTCCCTTAGAGCAAGCAGGGGAGCATGCCGCGGACGCCGCGCATTCACGCAAAAGGAATCGATCCTATTAGCCGGACTTGGTTTCTTTGGCAAGAGTTTTCTTGACATACGGACCAGGGAAGAGATACGAAGCTCCTTTTGGGAGAGAGAGATGATTGAACTGCTTGTCGAGACCACCAATCTCCCGGTCGACGGCCGGGAGTTTTCTTTTGATGAACAACGCATTTGGGCTGATCCCATAGCGGAGTATCATCTGCCGTATCGCATCGCGGAGCCGTTTTCAGCGATGATCCGCGTCGTTCCGCACGCGGACGGATGCACGGTGGAGGGAACGTTGCGCGGTTCGCTGTTTTTTTTCTGTGATCGATGCGCGGAGGAGTTTACCTATCCCGTGACGGCCGAGTTTCACGAATTCGAGGCCTATCCCGGCGGCGACTCCCGGAACAATGCCCCAAACGATGTCTGGTGGGTTGTGCCTAAGGATGGCCTGCACTATCTGGACGTGGCCGGATTTCTTTGGGAGCAGTTCCAGTTGGCCTTGCCGGAGAAACCGTTGTGCGCGGTTTTGTGTCGCGGGGTGTGCGCTGAATGCGGGGCGAACAAGAATCTTGACGAATGTCGTTGCGCCGCCTCCGAGAGTGATTCCCGCTTGGCCGCTTTTCGTTCCATGAAACTCTCATAATCCTGCAATCCATAACTTTTACTCATAACCCCTTAATTCATTTCAAGGATACCTTCCATGGCACTTCCCAAGAAGAAAACCTCTCGTTCCAAGCGCGGCATGCGTCGGTCCCATGACGGCATCGCCATCCCCAACCCCGTTTACTGCGAGTGCGGCGAGTTGACGCGGTCCCACCGGATCTGTTCTGCTTGCGGCATCTACAAAGGAATTAAACGTATCGCCGTCCAGGAGCCGGATGCCGCAAACTAAGCCCTGCATCGCCGTGGATGCCATGGGGGGCGATTTCGGCCCCTCGGTCGTGATCCGCGGCGCGCTGGACGCGTTATCCACGCAAGACATCAGGGTGATCCTGGTGGGCCGTGAGCCGGATATCCGTGCGGAACTGGCCGCCGCTAAGGCGACGGACGCCGAAGTGGAAGTGGTGCATGCCGAGCAAATCATCGAGATGCAGGACAAGCCTTCGGACGCCCTGCGCCGGAAAAAAAACAGTTCGGTGCAGGTGGCCTTCCGGTTGGTCAAGGAAGGGCGGGCCGACGGGGTTGTCAGCGCGGGCAATTCCGGGGCGACCCTGGCTTGCGGCATGTTCATCCTGGGCCGGATCGACGGCATCGATCGACCGGCCTTGGCCGGGATCCTGCCCACGGAAAAAAAGCCCATGGTGCTCATCGACGTGGGTGCCAATGTGGACTGCAAGCCGCACAACCTCTTGCAGTTCGCCTTGATGGCCGATGTTTTGGCCAGGTCCGTGCTGGGAGTCCCCAAGCCCCGGGTCGGGCTGATGAGCATCGGCGAGGAAGAGGGCAAGGGCAATTCCCAGGTCAAGCTGGCTTTTGATCTGTTGCGCAAATCCTCCCTGAATTTCAAGGGCAACGTCGAGGGCCGGGATGTGTTCACCGGAGACGTGGACGTGGTGGTCTGCGACGGGTTTGTGGGCAACGTGGTCTTGAAGTTGAGTGAAGGCTTGGCCGTTTCCCTGGGGCGCCTGCTGAAACGGGAACTGCTGGCCGGTTTTTGGTCCAAGTGCGGGTGTTTGTTCGCCAAGGGAGCCTTGCGGCGCTTTTCTCGGCGGATCGACTACGCCGAGTACGGCGGGGCACCTCTGCTTGGCCTAAAGGGCATCGGCATCGTCTGTCACGGCGCTTCCAACGCCAAAGCCTTGAACAGCGCGATTCACATGGCCGCGACGTTCGTGCGGAATCGTTCCAACGACCATCTTTCGGAAGAACTTGCCGCGAATCGGGATCTCGTTCAATACAGTCGCGCAGGAGTTCCGTCTTCGTCAAGCAACGGACAAGGCGTTTCTGGGTTTGTTTCTGAGCATGCACCCTTACATGTATCTGGGCAGGCATCCGAACATACTCCCGGGCAACCCTCGGGCCAGCCTCTGACCGAAGGCTTCATGGTGCGTTGAGTCTCGGTGGCCGGCAAGGTCCTTACCTGATCAATTGAGGGCCGTTGAAGGCCCATTCGGACGGTCCCAGCCCGCTTTCACACTTCTTATGACCTCTTTTATCTCATTTTATCAGCGCATCGGCGCGTGGTCGTAACTATGTCGGCACACATTATCGGAACCGGGGCCTTTGTCCCTGAGCGGGTGGTGACCAACATCGACCTGCTACGCTTCGTGGACACCACGGATGAATGGATCGTCAGCCGGACGGGAATCAAGGAGCGGCGTATTGCCGAGCCTGGACAGTCCAGCGCCATGCTGGGCGTGGAGGCCGCGAGGCGTGCTTTGGACAACGCCAAGGTTGCCGCACAGGACGTGACCCACGTCCTGGTGGCCACCTTTTCTCCGGACGCCTACATTCCCTCCACGGCGTACATCCTGCGTGAAAAGCTGGGCATTCCCCGGGGCATGGCCATGGACGTATCGGCGGCCTGCACCGGTTTTCTGTTCGCCTTGGAGACCGCGCGGTCCTTTGTCGCCCTACACCCCGAAGCCGTGGTCCTCGTGGTCGGCAGCGAAGTGGTTTCTTCGCGTCTGAACTGGGAGGATCGCGGAACCTGCGTTTTGTTCGGCGACGGAGCCGGGGCCGCGGTAGTCACGGGTAAGCCTTCCCCGGGCAGCGCGGAAGTGCTGGACGTGCTCTTGGACGGCGATGGGTCGCTCAGTGATTTATTGGTGGTTCGCGGCGGGGGGTCGGCTACTCCGATGAAGCTCGGCCAGGCCGTGGCCGAGGATTTTTTCGTTCAGATGCAGGGCCGGGAGATCTTCAAGCACGCCGTGCGTTCCATGGCCGCCATCTGTCAACGGATACTGGAAAAGAACGGATTGACTCCTTCGGACATCGACTTGGTCGTCCCGCATCAGGCCAATATCCGGATCATCGAATCCCTGGCCGGCCGACTGGACGTTCCCATGGACAAGGTGTTCGTGAACATCGAAAAGTACGGCAACACCTCCGCGGCCTCCATTCCCCTTGCCCTGGCCGAAGCTCAAGAAAAGGCATTGATTCCCCCGGGAAGCAAAGTTATGTTGACGGCCTTCGGCGGCGGATTGAACTGGGCCGCGGCATTGTTGCAATACTGAATCGATTATCAAGACGACGGGACTGACGACATGAGCGAATTGATCAAGACCGCCCTGGTCACCGGGGCCTCCAGAGGAATTGGCCGGGCCGCGGCCTTGCGGCTGGCCCAGGATGGATACCAGGTCTACCTGACCTATGTCAGCAAGCCGGAATTGGCCGAAGCCGTCCAGGGAGCCATCGAATCTCGTGGCGGGAAGGCCGCGGCCTTTCGGTTGGACGTGGGGGACGCCCAGGCGGTCTCCGCCTTTTTTCAGGAGCACGTCAAGGACAAGGTTCGCCTGGAAGTACTGGTGAACAACGCCGGGATGACCAAGGACAACCTGATCATCCGGATGAAACCGGCGGACTGGGACGCTGTTCTGCGCGTCAACCTGACCGGAAGCTTCATCTGCCTTCAGGAGGCGGCCAAGCTCATGATTCGCCAGCGCTATGGGAGGATCATCAACATCTCTTCGGTGGTCGGCCAGATGGGCAATGCCGGGCAGGCCAACTACGCGGCGTCCAAGGCCGGGCTGATCGGACTGACCAAGTCCGCGGCCCAGGAGTTGGCCTCGCGGGGGATCACGGTTAACGCTGTTGCTCCCGGGTTCATCGACACGGACATGACCTCGGGCCTGTCCGAAGAGATACAAAACGTCTACATGGAACGGATCCCCATGCGGCGCTTCGGCCAAGCCGAGGAGATCGCCGACACCGTTGCTTTTTTGGCGTCCGAGAGCGCCGGGTACGTCACCGGACAGGTGATCGGCGTGACGGGCGGCATGTACATGTAGTGGACGACGTTCGTCACATACCAGGTTCCGCGGCAAGGTGCGGAAGAAGCAAACAAACCACTTACATTTTTCAGCTGAGAGGAGAACAATCATGTCAATGGAAGAAAAAGTCAAAAAAATCATCGTCGATCAGCTCGGCGTTTCCGCCGATCAAGTGACACCTGACGCAGCCTTCGTTGACGACCTGGGCGCGGACTCCCTGGACCTGACGGAACTGATCATGGCCATGGAAGAGGAGTTCGGCGTTGAAATCGACGATGAAGACGCTCAGAAAATGACCAAGGTCAAGGATGCATTGGCCTACATTCAGTCCAAGGTCGCCTGATCCGGTTCTCCGAGGCAGCCGCTAGATGTTTCGGGCGTCTTGTGATCCGCTTCGGCACGATCACGGGGCGCTCGTTTTTTTCCCGTCAGCCGGACAAGTCAAGGTGGAAACATGTCCAGAAAGAGAGTAGTCGTCACCGGTCTTTCGGCGGTCACGCCCTTGGGCGTGGACGCACGGACCAGTTGGGAACGGTTGATCAAGGGGGAGTCGGGCATCACCCCGTTGTCCCGTTTCGACGCCAAGGATCACGCAACCAAGATCGCCGGAGAAGTCAAAGGGTTTGATCCTGAGAAATACATGCCGGCCAAACAGACCCGCCGGATGGAACTGTTCGCGCAGTTCGCCGTGGCCGCTGCCAAGATGCTACTGGAGGACGCCGACTGGACCATCCCCGAGGACCGGGCCCATCGTACCTCCGCGATCATCGGATGCGGCATCGGCGGGCTCGACGCCCTGGAGCGTTCCCAGGCCACCCTGCTCAAAAGCGGGCCGCGGAAAATTTCCCCGTTCTTCATTCCGTCTCTGATCGCCAACATGGCTGCCGGGCAAGTATCCATCTTTACCGGGGCCAAAGGCAACAATCTGGTAACCACTTCGGCCTGCGCCTCGGGGCTGCATTCCATCGGCACGGCCTTTTCCGAACTGCTGCTGGGCCGCGCGGATGCGTCCATCTGCGGCGGAACCGAGGCCTGTCTGACGCCCTTGGCCATGGCCGGGTTCAACTCCCTCAAGGCCCTGTCCACCCGCAACGACGAACCGCAAATGGCCTCAAGGCCTTTTGAGAACAGTCGGGACGGATTCGTCATGGGCGAGGGCTGCGGCCTGCTGCTCCTGGAAACTCTGGAGCACGCCCAGGCCCGAGGGGCGAAAATCCTGGCTGAGGTGGTGGGCTATGGCGCTTCGGGCGACGCCTTTCATATCACCGCCCCGGACGAGGACGGCTCCGGCATGTCCCTGGCCATGCGGGCCGCCCTGGACGAAGCCGGTATCGCTCCGGAGGAAGTGGACCACATCAATGCCCATGGCACCTCCACCAAGCTCAACGACATCACCGAGACCCGGGCCATCAAGCAGGTTTTCGGCAAGCATGCTGCCTCCATCGCCATCACCGGCAACAAGTCCATGATCGGTCACCTGCTGGGCGCGGCCGGCGGTGTGGAAAGCGTGTTTTCCGTCCTGACCCTGCGCCACGGCCTGATTCCCGGAACCATCAACATGGTCGACCCGGATCCGGAATGCGACCTGGACTACGTCACCGACGGCACCAGAAAGGCCGATGTCCGATACGTACTCTGCAATTCCTTCGGTTTTGGCGGAACCAACGCCACTATTCTGTATAAAAAGTGGGAAGGGTAGGGTAAGGGTTGGAAGGTTGGAAGGTATAGTTGGGAGGGAGCGATTGCTGGAGCAGCAGTCATCTCCTTCCCCTCACCAAAAACCTTCCCACCTTCCCACCTTCCCACTTTCCCACTTCCCACGAATCATTTGATCCCCGGAGAGCCACAATGAACCTTGACGAACTCCGCCGCCACGACCCGGAAATCGCCGAAGCGGTGCGGCTTGAAGAGCTGCGGCAACTGCACAAGCTGGAACTGATTGCCTCGGAAAATTTCACCTCCCCGGCCGTGCGCATGACCATGGGCAGCGTGCTGACCCACAAGTACGCTGAAGGATATCCGGGGAAGCGTTATTACGGCGGTTGCGAATACGTGGACATGGCCGAGACCCTGGCTCAGGAGCGGGCCAAGCAATTGTTCAAGGTTGAATACGCCAACGTCCAACCCCATTCCGGCTCCCAGGCCAACATGGCGGTCTACTTCGGGGCGTTGCAGCCCGGGGACGTGATCCTGGGCATGGACCTGTCCCATGGCGGGCACCTGACCCACGGCAGCCCGGTGAATTTTTCCGGCAAGTTGTACAAGGTGGTTTTTTACGGCGTGAGCAGGGAGACCGGGACCATTGATTACGACCAGGTCCGGACCATGGCTCGTGAGCACCGGCCAAAGGTTATCGTGGCCGGGGCCAGCGCCTATTCCCGGGTGATCGATTTTCCGAAGTTTCGGGAAATCGCCGACGAGGTCGGAGCCAAGCTGATTGTGGACATGGCGCACATTGCCGGGCTGATCGCCGCGGATCTGCACCCTTCTCCCGTGGGCAGCGCGCACTTCATCACCACCACCACCCACAAGACCTTGCGCGGGCCGCGCGGCGGGATGATCCTGTCCACCGACGAGTTCGGCAAACTCTTGAACTCCCAGATTTTTCCCGGAATTCAGGGCGGTCCGCTGATGCACGTGATCGCCTCCAAGGCCGTGGCCTTCGGCGAAGCCCTGCGCCCCGAGTTCGCCACGTACCAGCAGCAGGTGATCAAGAATGCCCAGGCTATGGCCAATGCCCTGACCGAAGCCGGATTCGATCTGGTTTCCGGGGGGACGGACAACCATCTGATGCTTGTGGACCTGACCAACAAGGACCTCACGGGCAAGGATGCCGAGATCTCCCTGGACAAGGCCGGAATCACGGTGAACAAGAATACGGTTCCCTTCGAGACCCGCTCTCCGTTCGTGACCTCCGGAATTCGCCTGGGCACACCGGCCCTGACCACGCGGGGCATGACCGAAGAGCACATGGTCCGTGTCGTGGAGTGGATCGTGGAGGCTCTGGATCAGCGGGACAACGATACCGAACTGCAGCGGATCGAGGCCGAGGTGCAAACCTTCGCGTCTCAGTTCCCGCTGTTTGCCGGATAGATCAGGAGGTAAGAGGCATGGCTGCTACTGAATTACCGTTTGTGAATTGGGTGGTGCAGGCATCCTGCCTGCACGGACAGGCAAGATGCCTGTCCCACCACTTAGACATGCCTCCGGCCTCATCTCGCGAAACGTAAAGCGCAGGCCGGGCAAAAACGGTTAATTGAGACCAGCCAACTCCCTGTTCTTTTTTCTGATTTTTGTCTTTATCTTTATGGAATTCGAGGATAACACAGCCTGATGCGACTGCCGTGGCCGGAATACTTCATGGGTATCGCCAAACTGGTGGCCGAACGGTCCACCTGTCTGCGGCGCAAGGTCGGGGCGTTGGCCGTCCAGGGCAAGCGGATCCTGGCCACGGGCTACAATGGCGCTCCGGCCGGGCTGGATCACTGCCTGGATATCGGCTGCCTGCGGGAACAGATGGGTATTCCCTCGGGACAGCGGCATGAGCTGTGCCGGGGCCTGCATGCCGAGCAGAACGTGATCATCCAGGCCGCCACCCACGGGGTCCGGCTGGAAGGCGCGCAGATCTACTGCACCACCCAACCGTGTCTGATCTGCACCAAAATGTTGATCAACTGCGGGGTGGAGGCGATTTTCTTCGAACAGGGTTACCCCGACGATCTGGCCGTGAACATGCTGCGCGAGGCAGGAGTGCGCTTTGAACAGCTTTGCTCTTCCTGACGACGCCGAAAAGATCATGCTCCAGGCCGCGACCCTGGCCGAGCAGGGCAAAGGCCAAACCGCGCCCAATCCGTGTGTCGGCGCGGTGCTGACCCAAGACGGACGGATCGTGGCCCAGGGGCATCACCGCGGGCCGGGCCTGCCCCATGCCGAGGTGGAGGTTTTGCAAGACGCCGCCCGGCAAGGGATTGATCCGAAGGAATGCATCTTGTGGGTGACCTTGGAGCCCTGTAATCATACCGGACGCACTCCTCCCTGCACCCAGGCCATTCTTCAAGCCGGCATCAGGAAGGTCGTGGTGGGTACGGCAGACCCTAATCCACGGGTGATCGGAGGTGGCATCGACCATTTGCGGGACAACGGCGTTCAAGTTGTCGCCGGGGTGGCCGATCAGGCCTGTCGGGACCTGATCGCGGACTTCCGAACCTGGATCGACTCCTCGCTTCCCTACCTCTATCTCAAGCTGGCCTGCACTCTTGATGGTCGGATCGCCACCCGTTCCGGAGACTCCCAGTGGATCAGCAACGCCCGATCACGGGAAAAGGTTCACGCTCTGCGGAGCCGGGTCGGGGCCGTGATGGTTGGTGCGGGCACCTTTCGGGCGGATGACCCGCGGCTGACCTGCCGACTGTCCGAGGCTGATCGACCGTCGGACCAACTGGCGAATCCGCGAGTCCAACCCTTGGCCATCATTGTGGGCTCCAAATTGCCTGATCCTGCTGCAAATTTTTATCTGTTGCGTGAGCGACCAGGAGAAACCATTTTCTGGACCACCGAGGCCGCGGCGCAAGGCACGGTGGCTGAACGGCTGCGCGCTCTTGGGGCTCGTGTTTGGGGGATCGGAAGCGGTGACCATGTTGATCTGGAGGCCTGCCTGGGCCGGTTGCGTTCCGAACTGGGCGTGATGGACGTGTTGTGCGAGGGCGGAGGGGGATTGGCTCAGCATTTGATCACCGCCGGTCTCGTGGGAGAATGGTGGTTGTTTTTCGCAACCAAGACCCTGGGTGACGCCCGGGCTGTGCCTTTGCTGTCTGGTGCCGAGGTTCCGCGAATGGCCGATGCCTGGTCCTGGCGGACCAGCCGGTTCCGGGAGTTTGACGGGGACCTTGCGCTGGTGTTGCGTCCGGAACTGACAGCGGATCATGCTTCAGACGCTTCAAGGAAGGAGGGTGGATGTTCACCGGGCTGATTCAGGGACCGGGTAAGGTCCTGAGCGTCACGGGTCGTCAAGGCGAAGGAAGCGGCAACCGGGAAACCCGCCTGGAGATTGGGCCCGAAAGCCCCATCCGGGACTATGCTCGCGGGGAGAGCATCGCAGTCAACGGCGTCTGTCTGACCGTAGAAACGTTCGCCCCGGACCGGTTTTCCGTGTTCGCCTCGGCCGAGACCTTGCGGCTGACGAACTTGGGTAGCCTGCGGACCGGGATGCGGGCCAACCTGGAACGGGCCCTGGCTTTGGGCGACCGGTTGGGCGGACACCTGGTCAGCGGCCATGTGGACTGTCTGGCCCGGGTTGGGGAAACCCGCCAGATAGGCCAGTCCCGCTGGTTTCGGCTGCTGTATCCCGAGGAATTTTCACCTCTGGTGGTGACCAAGGGTTCGGTGACACTGGACGGGATCAGCCTGACGGTGAACCAGTGTGGCGAAGGATTTCTGGAAGTGAACATCATCCCGGAGACCTGGCAAAACACGACCATTTCCGAATGGCGGCCAGGCCGGGACGTGAATATGGAAACCGACCTGATCGGTAAATACGTGCAGCGCATGCTGGGTCCTTGGGCCGGAACGTCGTCGCGTCCCTCGGGGACGTCCATGACCGGAGGCGGCGGGATCAGCGAGGCGTTTTTACGCGAACACGGCTTTTAACGACCGGCGAAGGAAAGAGGAACTGAATATGGCATTGTGTAGCATCGAAGAGGCCATCGAGGACATCCGCCAGGGGCGGATGATCATTCTGGTGGACGACGAGAACAGGGAGAACGAGGGCGACCTGACCATCGCAGCCCAGAGCGTGACTCCGGAGATCATCAATTTCATGGCCATTCACGGCCGGGGCTTGATCTGTCTGGCCATGGAGCAAGATTTGGTGGAAAAGCTGGACCTGCCCATGATGGCCACCCGGAACGAGTCGCGTTTCGGCACGGCCTTCACCGTGTCCATCGAGGCCCGCTCCGGGGTCTCCACGGGGATTTCAGCCTATGACCGTGCCACCACGATTTTGACCGCCGTGGCCGAAGACGCCAAGGCCGAGGACATCGTCTCCCCGGGACACGTTTTCCCGTTGCGGGCCAAGAAAGGCGGAGTGCTTGTCCGGGCCGGACAGACCGAGGGCAGCGTGGATCTGGCCCGCTTGGCCGGCATGAAATCCGCTGCGGTGATCTGCGAAATCATGCGCGACGACGGGAATATGGCCCGAATGCCGGACCTGGAAGAATTCGCGGCCAAGCACAACATGAAGATCGCGTCCATCGCCGATCTGATCCGCTACCGAATGAGGCACGACGCCCTGTCCGTACGCCGGGTGGGCGAAGCCAACCTGCCCACCTGCAACGGAGGGGATTTTCGAGTTGTTGCCTACGAAAACGATTTGGACAGCAGTGTCCACTTGGCCTTGATCAAGGGCGAGATCAACCCAGAGGAGCCGGTCCTGGTCCGTGTGCACAGTCAGTGCCTGACCGGGGACGTTTTCGGCTCCCTGCGCTGTGATTGCGGGCCCCAGCTCCAGGCGGCCATGCGGATCATCGCCGAGGAAGGCAACGGGGTGATCCTGTACATGCGCCAGGAGGGCCGCGGGATCGGTCTGGCCAATAAGATCAAGGCCTACTGCCTCCAGGACAGCGGCCGAGACACCGTGGAGGCCAATGTGGATCTGGGCTTTGCCCCGGATCTGCGGGACTATGGGGTCGGCGCGCAGATTCTCGTGGATCTGGGTGTGAGCAAGATGCGACTGATGACCAACAATCCCAAAAAGATCGTCGGCCTGGAAGGCTACGGCCTGGAAGTGGCCGGCCGGGTTCCGGTGGAGGTCCAGGCCTGCGAGCAGAACTTGCAGTACCTGCTGACCAAGAAGGAAAAAATGGGACACATGCTGGATTTCAAAGCTGACAAGGAGAAGGCCCATGCATCATCTTGAAACCATTGAAGGCCGTCTGGACGCTACCGGGCTGCGTTTCGCTATTTTGGCCAGTCGCTTCAACGACTTCATTGTGGATCGCCTCGTGGGAGGGGCCGTGGACTATCTGGTTCGCCACGGCGCGGCCAAGAGCGACATCACGCTGGTCCGGATTCCCGGGGCCTATGAAATGCCCCTGGCGGCCAAGCGGCTGGCGGAGACGAAGCGGTTTCACGGCGTTGTTTGTCTGGGCGCTGTGATTCGCGGGGCCACTCCACATTTCGACTACGTCTCGGCCGAGGTTTCCAAGGGGCTGGCCCAGGTGATGATGGACACCGGGGTTCCCGTGGGCTTCGGCGTCCTGACCACGGACACCCTGGAACAGGCCGTGGAGCGGGCCGGCAGCAAGGCCGGGAACAAGGGCGTGGACGCCGCGGCCGCGGCCCTGGAAATGATTCGTGTCCTGGAACAGGTCTGATTTATCTGGCCTGATAAGGGATATGACTGTCGCTGAATTACCGTTATAAATTGGGCGGTGCAGGCATCCTGCCTGCACGGACAGGCAAGATGCCTGTCCCACTCTTCGACATGCCTCCTGCCCACTCTTGCGGAGCATACACTACGGGCGAGGCAAAAACGGTAAGTTGAGACCAGCAATTTCCCTAAGAGGATCAACGAGAAACCATGGAAACCCCGAAGGTACACCGACGAGCGGCCCGCAGGCGGGCCTTGCAGTGCGTCTTTGCCCTGAGTTTTCAGAAATTTGAAAATACGGAGCAG
>SKYX01000001.1 GCA_007127655.1 Desulfonatronum sp. | reverse complement strand
TGCGCAAGAATGGGACAGAGGTTCCCGTGGAGATCATCACCGTGCCCATCCGGCTGGGTGGCCGGGAGTATGGGCTTTCCGCGGTTCGGGACATCACCGAGCGCATGCTGGCCCAGCAGGACCGGGAACAACTGCACGCCCAGCTGGTTCAGGCCCAGAAGATGGAGTCCGTCGGGATTCTGGCCGGGGGGATAGCCCATGACTTCAATAATCTGCTGCACGCCATGCGGGGCAATCTCGAGTTGCTGGCCAGATCAGAAGCCGTCAAGGGCAACGACTCCGAACGGGTACGCACCGTGATCAAGGCCCTGGACCGGGGGACCAACCTGGTGCGACAGCTTCTGCAATTCAGCCGCAAGGTCGAGACCCGAAGGATTCGTGTTGATTTGAACCGGGCAGTGCGGGAGGTGTTCCGCATGCTGGAGCGGACCATCCCCAAAATGGTTGCGCTGGAACTGCACCTTGATCCCTCGGTTTGGCCGATATCCGGAGATCCGACGCAGATCGAACAGGTATTGCTCAATCTGGCGGGCAACGCCGTGGACGCCATGCCCCACGGCGGCACCCTGACCATCGAGACCCGCAACACGCCCCTGGATGAACAGAGCGGAGCACCCCATTCAGCATCTGGTTCAGGACGCCATGTCCTTCTGGTTGTCGCGGACACCGGAATCGGCATGGACGCGCCAACTCTGAAGCATGTCTTCGACCCCTTCTACACGACCAAGGATGTGGGCAAGGGCACCGGCCTCGGCCTGGCCTCGGCGTATGGCATCGTCCTGGCCCATGGTGGGAGCATCCAGTGTTCCAGCGAACCGGGCCAGGGAACCACCTTCAGAATCTCCCTGCCCGCCCATGACACGGATGACCCGTCGGCAACAGAGCAGCAAATCAATGCCATTACCGAAGGCGGCACGGAAACCATCCTGGTGGTGGACGACGAACCGGAAATTCTGGACCTGACCAGGGAGGCCCTGGAAGACTTCGGCTATACGGTCCACACCGCGACCAAGGGTGAGCAGGCCCTGGAAGTCTACCGGAAGCAAAGCCAAACCATCGACCTGATCCTGCTGGACCTGAACATGCCCGGCATGGGCGGTCAAAAATGTCTCCAGGAACTCCTGCGATGGAACCCGACGGCCAAGGTGATCATCGCCAGCGGCTACTCGGCCAACGGTCAAGCCGAAGGCGTTCTCTCCTCCGGAGCCAGAGGCTTCCTGGGCAAACCGTTTCAGTTGAGGGAGCTGGCGACCAAGGTGCGGGAGGTGCTGAATGGGTAAGCGGGGTGAAGGACATCAATCGCATTTCAACGGAAACCAGCGAGATCATGGACCAGTCGGCCCAGGCCATCTCCGAACTGGCCAGGCAGGCCGGAGAACTGAAGGAATTGGTGGTACAGTTGAAGTAGGATCGGAAGCAGGGCAAAGCTGATTTGATGGACACGATGCATTTGGCTGACTGGCACAATGATTCCAGGGGGAGGGAGTATGAAAAGTCGGGATATGAATTTAACTCCAGATGAGCGCAAATGGCTGCCTTGGAGAGGTGCGAATGGAAAGCTTTCTCTGGGCTGGTCGTGCTTTGTCAACACGTCTCGCTACCCAGCCGTTGAACGCACTTTTCAAAGTATCGCCGATGCCAGAGTCCAGGCGTTGACCACCTGGGCCATGGAGCAGTGGCAATTCCTGCAAAAACTGGCTGATGAAGTCGCTGATGCGTGGCCGCCGACAAAGGCACACGACATGCTTGAACTGCGACGCGGCCACGCTCCAGATTTCAGCGAATTGTTTTTGGTGGATGTGTCCGGGCAACTTCTGGCTTCTTCCCACCCTGATCGCAAGGGGGCAGTGTCCGGAGTCAACCCCAACGCCCTGAAATCCGGAATTGCGGAACGATTTCTTCATGGTCCGTATGTTGATCCTGTAACCCTGCCCCTCGGCCCTTCCACATCCCGTTTTCATGACGCGGTGACAGTGATGTTTTATCAGCCGGTGCAACATGCTGGTCAGGCTTTGGGCTGTCTTTGCGGGAGGGTTCCGAACGACGTGTTGGGGGATCTCATCCAGCGCGAGGCCGGGCACGTTTATCCAGAGTCCGGCGACAACTATTTGTTCATGGTCGATTCCCGATTTGACCCATCCATCGCCCAGGGTATTGCCCTGTCTCGTTCCAGATTCGAGGACGACACGTTCTCCTTCGGTGAAAATCTCAAAGGGGGAGTCCGAACGGATTGGGGCACTGTCACGGTGCAGAGGCATACGGAATTCGAAGTCCGGTTTACTGACCCCGCCACAAAAGAACTGCACCCAGGGGTCAGGGAAACCATAAAAAAAGGGGCAAATCTATTTGTCGAATACCCCGGGTATTCCGATTATCGGCACATCCCTGTCATAGGCAGTGGAGTGACGCTGCAACTGCCGGGGTCTCCGGACACGTGGGGCATGATGTGCGAAGGAGATCTGGAGGAAGTCTATCGATCCCGGAGCCTGGATTATCAAGTCCTTACCGGAATGATCCCGGCTGTTTTCCTTCCACCGACAATCATGCTTGCTTTGGGTTTGATTGGCATGCCAGCTCCCCTGTCCATATTGCCCGCGATGCTGACCGCCATTGTCTGTATGGTCTGGTTTTATCGCAAGGTCCCCAAGATATTTGCAGACCGACTTCAAGTCATGTCCGGCATCATGTTGGATGTGGCTGAATGTGGTGCGAGCCTTTCCACCCGTCTGGACACATCCCGCATGGGGAATGATGAGACGACGCAGATTTCCCGTTGGATCAACAATCTGCTGGATAAGCTGGAGGGAATCGTCCAAAAGAATACTTCCGAAACGGAAAAGGCACGTGAGGCCGAATCCGCGGCGGAAATGTCCAGACAGCAGACTGAAGATGCCAGGAAGGGCATGCTCCAGGCCGCGGCAGTGATTGATGGCGTCGCCAAAAGATTATCCTTTTCCTCAGAACAACTGGCGGCCCAGGTGGAACAGGCCAGTCGTGGCGCTGAGGAACAAAAGAACCGCACCGGAGAGACGGCCACGGCCATGGAGGAGATGAACGCCACGGTGCTGGAAGTGGCCAAAAACGCCTCCCAGGCCGCGGAAGCTTCGGATCAGGCCCGAACCAAGGCCGTGGACGGGGCCACGGTAGTCAGTGCTTCGGTGGAGGCCATCAACACGGTGCAGGCCAAGGCCCAGGAAATGAAGAGCAACCTCGACCAGCTCGGACGTCAGGCCGAACAAATCGGCAAGATCATGACCGTAATCGAGGACATCGCGGATCAGACCAACCTCCTGGCCCTGAACGCGGCCATCGAGGCGGCCCGGGCCGGGGACGCCGGACGCGGGTTTGCCGTGGTGGCCGACGAGGTGCGCAAGCTGGCTGAAAAAACCATGCACGCGACCAAGGAAGTGGGCGAGGCCATCGCCGCGATTCAGCAGGGCACCCAGGCCAATATCCAGGGC
>SKYX01000051.1 GCA_007127655.1 Desulfonatronum sp. | reverse complement strand
GGGGTAGTCGGAGTAGTCGGCGTAGTTGCCGTAGTCGGTGTTGTTGCCGTAGTCGGAGTAGTCGGAGTAGTCGATGTAGTTGGTGTAGTCGGTGTAGTTGGTGTAGTCGGCGTAGTTGCCGTAGTCGGTGTTGTTGGGGTAGTCGGCGTAGTTGCCGTAGTTGCCGTAGTCGGTGTTGTTGGGGTAGTCGGTGTAGTTGGCGTAGTTGCCGTAGTCGGTGTTGTGGGGGTAGTCGGAGTAGTGGTTTCTTCAAAAAGAGTTGGTCCGGTGGGCGTGGTCGGGGTTTCAGCCCCTAACGGCGTCACTTCATCCGGCTCCGTGGGCTCTGCTGGCAATTGGTCCGGGAGGGGTTGCTCGGTTCGATCGATTTCTGCGTCTGGGAGTGGCTGGTCTATCGGCGGGACAGGGTCTTGTTCGCCTTCGCTTGTACTTTCAGCTACAGGGAGGTCCTCTCCATCCTCAATATCCTGGGGGGGCACTTCAACTTCATCGTCAGCAAGGCCAGTGTCATCAACAGGCACTTCTCGCTGCGTCTCATCAACAGGCGGAGCTGCCTGCACATTTTCCAGGCCGCTTTCTTCGGCCTGGTCTGGGGTGCTGTCGTCAGGTTCAGGACCGGTATCTGTTGCCCCTTCCTGAGCTTGGGCCAGGCTGGTCAATTCATCAAATTGGACCGCTTCCTGGGAAGTGGGAGCCCCGGTGGATTCGTTTTCATTCTCTGCCATGTCCATGTCCCCCTGACTGCAATGTATCGTAGATTTTTTGCATTATTGATGTTTGCTGTCAGTATCTACGGATCGGTAGCAGAGTCGTCAATCCGTCCAGAAGTTATAGTTTGGTTGTTTGTATAAATGAGAGCTGGACTACCTTTCTCCGAAAGAGCGGTCGATAATGTCCGTCACCGGGGTGAACAGGTAGGCGAGAAAGGTCTTTTCACCGGTGATGATCTCCGCCTCCACGCTCATGCCCGGCAGGATGCGGAACCGCTCGGGATCTTGGCCCACATAGGGCCTGGTCAGCTCGATCCAGCCCCGGAAATAGGGCTCGCCCTGGGGAGTGAGCACGTTGGTCGCGGAAATGCGCCGCAACACCCCCTCGGTGTTGCCGAACCGGCGGTAGTCGTAGCTGGTTACACGGATCTTGACGTCCTGGCCAAGCTTGATGTGGCCGATATCCCGCGGGGCAATGCGCACCTCTGCCTCCAGGGGCACGTCCGTGGGCACGATCCGCATGAGCACGGCCCCTGGCTGAACAACCTGACCGATGGTCAAAACCTGCAGATCCTGGACAAGGCCGCGCTCCGGCGAGCGAACCTCGAGGCGGGATACCCTGGCCCGCAAGCGCAGCAGGGTTTCTTCCACCTCGGCCAGTTCAGCCCGGACCACGCCCCGTTCATTCAAGGCGTCACGGCGGAACTGGTTGGCGGCGTCCTCCAGCCTAATGCTTGCCTCGGTCAATGTCTCGTCAACGAAGATCATTTCTTTTTCGATCCGTTCCACTTCGCCATCGGCCGTAACCTTGGCCCGTCTCGTTTCCACAAGTTCCGTGCGGGTGATGAGTTGCTGCCTGCCCAGTTCCTCGCGCATGGCCAGCAGTTCGGCCACGTGGCTTTGGTGGATGCGTGCCGAGGCCAGGGCCCTTTCCAGCTGGATCAGCCTATGGCGGGCCTGTTCGATCTGGCTGGTGATCACGGCCAGGGATGATTCGCGAACAGCCACCTGCTTGTTGTAGATCTCAAGCTGGTCGTTGATCAAATTCATGTGGGGCGTAGTGATGATGGAGTATTCAGTGATCTGGTCATCCCCCTCAATACGGTAGGCCGTTGGAAGCCGGGAGGGTACGAATTCCGGGAGCCGGTTTTCGGCAAAGGCCAGCAGGCGCTCAGCACGTAAGGACAAGGCCATCCAGCGGGCTTCCATCTGCTGAAGGTCGGCCAGAGCCTGAGAACCGTCCATGAGCAGAAGTGTCTGGCCGCGGTCCACGAGGTCGCCCTCGTCCACCAGGATCTCCTCGACCTCCCCGCCGTCCAGGTGCTGCACGATCTTGGTCTGGCCGATGGGAATGATCTCGCCGGGAGCCCGGGCCACCTCGGTCAATTGGGCCGTGGCCGCCCAGACCAGGAACAGGAGCACCAGCAGAGTGATGAACAGTACCAAAGGCCGGACATAACCAGGGAGAAGCTTCTCCTCGATCTGTGCGGCCTCGGACAGGAGGCGGCCTTCCCGCCCGCCCAGTTGGAGCGGTGACTTTCTTGATTCTGCAGAAGTGGGATTTTGTGTCTTCATTTGTTTAGCTCCGCCATGACGATCTCGTTGATTTGGTCAAATGGCCCAATTTTTTTGATCACGCCGTTTTCCAGGTAGATCACCGCATCGGCCAGGCGCATGTGGCTGGGCCGCTGGGAAACCAGAAACAGGGTGGAACGCCCCTTGAGATGCTCGATGCAACGGACCACCGCCAGGTCGCCCTGATCGTCCATGCCGTTGCCCGGCTCGTCCATGAGCACTATAGGGGCCGGCTTGAGCATGGTCCTGGCCAGGGAAAGCCTTTGGCGGAAGCCGTTGGGCAATTGTTCCGCCTGGTTGTTGGATATCCTCGTTCCCAGTCCTTCGGGCAGGGCCTCGACATCGGCGAACAGTCCGGCCATGTGCAGGGCCCAGCACAGTTCTTCCGAAGTGGCCGTGGGATTGGCCAGGCGCAGATTCTGCTCCACGGTTCCGTAGAAAATATCGCAGTGCTGGGGCATGTAGCTGATCTGGGCCCGCAGGTCCGCTACCGGGATCTGCCGCAGGTCCACGTTGTCCAGACGGATCATGCCGGCCTGGGGCGTATAGGCCCTGGTGATCAATTTGAGCAGGGTACTCTTGCCCGCGCCGTTGGCCCCGGCAATGGTCGCCATGCGCCCGGGGGTGACGGAGAAGGTGACGCCCAGCAGGGCCGGTTCGGCATCATTGGAGTAGCGGAAGGAAACCCTGGTGAAGTTTACCGCGCCCTGGGCCGGAGGCCGGCGGGTCCGGCGGGCCAGGCCGTTGTCCTCGACGGGAAGGCGCATCAGGGAATCCAGCTGGCGCATCGTGGAAGAGACCCGGCTCAGGGTTGTCGCAGCCATTAATGCGTTCTGCATCGGCCCTGTGAGGCGCCAGACGATGATCATCGTGGCGATGACCGCGCCGGTGGACATCCAGTCGTTCATGACGCCGACCACGGAAACCCCGAGCACGACGACACCGGTGAGCATGCCGATCAGTCTGGCCGCACTGGCCATCTCCGCGTTGAGCCAGTTTGCGCGGAACGAGGCCAGGGCGCTGCGGCCGCTCAATTCCCGGAACCGGTTCAGCCAGAAGGCGCCCGCGCCAACGGACCGCAAGGGCCGCAGGCTGGATACTGTTTCCATGAGAAACTCCCAGCGCTTCCCGGCCCATTTCGCGGATTCCTGCATCCTGTTCCGTTGCGGGCCTCGGGCTGCCAGGCCCAGGAACAGGAACAGCAATGCGGAGACGCCGATCACGGGAAGGGCCCACGGGTTGAGAAAGGCAATGGCCGCGAGCAGGATCAGGGTCGCGGGGAGTTCGAAGGTTAGGGTGGCCAGAGGGCCGATAAAGAATTCCCGCAGGTTTTCAAAGCTGCGCAGCCGCATGGCCTGCCGGGGCGGGGAGGGGCCCTGGGAGGCGTTCACCGGCAGGTCCAGGATGCGCTGGAACGCGGCATTGCCGATGATGTACTCGGCCCGGCCGGCCATGAAGGAAATCATGCGCAGCTTGAGGCGCTGCAGAAACCAGCCCAGGAATACGGCGATGCCCACCCCGGCGAGCAGGTAGAGCCCCATCCTGATGTCGCCCGTGGGCAGGACCCGGTTGTACATGGCCATCACGAACAAGGGCGGGGCCAGGGACAGGGTCGTGGCGAACACGGTGATCACAAAGGTCAGGGCGATGTGCCATTTGAACCGGCCGGCCAGGGTCCTGACCCAGCCTCTGGCCGGGCCCTCGCCTGGTGTTTCCGCTTCCTGGGGCTGAAACACATAGACGTCTCCCTGCTGTCTGGAAGGGGCGAGCAGGGCTTCCACGTTGCGCTGGCTGTCGAACACCCGCAGACGTCCGTCCTCCTGGCGGCCCAGGATGACCCGGGCCGGCTGACCGGCCGGAACGAACAGACAGGGCAGCAGACGATCGTCCAGGCGGGAGAGCCGTTCGCGAAAGCGAACGTCCTTGTAGCCCAGGTTGGCCATGATTGAACGCAGGCCGGTGATGTCCAGACTGCGGGACATGTGCGGCAAAGATTCGGCCAGCTCGCGGTCACTGCCGTGCCAGTTCATGGCCCGCAACAGGGGCTGCAGGCAGCGGGACAGGTCCGATTCCTCGGCAAAGTAAGGTCCCAGGTCCAGAAAGTCGCCTGCTCCCGGTTTCATCCGGGAAGCCGGGGACGCCAGACAGCGGGACGCTTCTTCCGCGGGATCCGGCTTTTGCCCGGTCTCCTGATGGTCCTTGACCAGCCTGCCGTCCTTGAGGGTGTAGGTCTGGTCGGCCAGGGAGAGCAGCGAGGGGCGGTGGGTCACAAGGATGATGGTCCGGCGTCTCTTTTCCTCGGCCAGCATGTCGCGCAGATGGCGGTCGCCCTGCAAATCCAGGGCAATGTTGGACTCGTCGAACAGGATCACGCTGGGATCATGGATCAGGGCACGGATCACGGCCACGCGCTGGCTCACGCCCACGGGCAGGGACAAGGCGTTGCTGTCCTCCACGAGGGTGTCGTAGCCCAGCTTCATGCCGGCCACGGCGCGGTCCAGCCCCAGGCGCTGGGAGAGCTTCAGCGCGGCTCCTTCCAGGGCGGGGTTGAATAGGGTCATGTTTTCCATGAGCGTGCCGGCGACCAGGCTGCCCTGCTGGGGCAGAAGGGCGATCTCCCGGGCCGCGCTTTCCGGGTCGAACTCCGCAAGGGGCCGTCCATCCACCAGGACCGTGCCCGCATCGGGCTTTGTGATGCCGTTGATCAGGGACAGCAGCGCGGACTTGCCGCTGCCGCTTGCCCCGCGCACGGCAATGCATGCTCCGGCCGGGACGTGGAGATTGAGGTCCTGGAAAATGTGATCCTTGCCTTGCGGAGCGCGGACCAGGGCCACGTCCTGTAGGGTGATGGACTGGCGCACCGGCGGCAGGGGCGGCCTTTTGGCCGTGCTCTCTGCGGGCAGGTTCATCACCTCGTCCAGGCGCTGCTGGGCGTCCACAAACGACTGGTAGCGCAGCCAGACTGCAAGGCTGCGCCGGAGGGGCTGCAGGGCGCGCACCGAGAGCATCATGCAGGCGGCCAGGCCGCCGGGAGTCATGTTTCCGGCAAAGACCACGAAACCGCCAAAGGAGATGATGGAGATGATCATGATCTGGGTGAAGAACTGGCCCAGGCTGGAGGCCTTGGCGCTGCCGTAGGTGACCTCGGCGCCGTGGTTCACGTTGCCCTCCTGGAGCCTTTCGTACCGGCGCTGCATCAGTCGTTCCATGCCCAGCATCTTCACCGAGAACAGGCTGCGCAGGGTCTCATTGAGAAAGTTGTGGCGGCGGTCGTCCATGGCCCTGCGCTGCTGGTGCTGGACGCGCAGTCGGCGGCCGGCGATCAGGGCGATCAAGGTAAAGAGCAGAAGCAGCGTCACCGGCACGACGATCAGCGGTCCGCCGATGAACCAGATCACCCCGAGGAAGAGGAGGATGAAGGGCAGGTCGAACAGGACCAGCAGGGCCTGGCCAGAATAGAAGGACGAGACCTTGGCCGTGGAGAGCAGCCGGTCCACGTGCACCCCGGGCTCGTCGCGCTGCAGCAGGCCCAGGGGGGCGTGGAGCACTTTGTCCAGGGCCGAGGAGGTCTGGGCATGCTCGTAACGCGCCCCGAGCCAGCCGGTGACCCTGGCGTTCAGGAGACGGAGGACCTCCTCCAGGGTCAAGGCCACGATGACCCCGGCAAGGAGCAGGATCAGCGTCTCAAAGGAGCGATTGACAATGACCCGGTCGAACAGCTGGAGGATGGCCAGGGGCAGGGCCAGGGCCAGCAGGTTGGAGGTGAAGCTGGACAGGGCCAGGCTCGGCAGGGCTCGGCGCATGTCCCTGGACCGGAAGATATGTCGGATGATCGTGCCGAAACGGGGCTTCTGGAAGACGTCACGTCCGGTGGTAGTGTCCGCGTGTGCAGCACTGGTTCGGCTGAGCGGCACGGAAAGAGACGGCGTGTCGGTTGGGTTCATGGCTTCACCACCTCACAGCGTCGTTTTGCTTGTTGCAGTTCGTCACACACGGCTTCGGCCTCTGCCTCGCTTTCCATGGGAGCCAGCCGGAGGCGATACCAGATGACAGGTTTTTCCTCATCGGCTCGCTCAACACCGCTTTCCACAGGATAGAGCAAGCGTCCGGCCATGATCTCCGGTTGATGGAGCCCCAAGTCCCGCGCCGCGGCTGTTGCTGCAGCCCGGTCGTAAAGTCCGCTGAGTTCGACGGCCCAAACTCTTTCCAGAGCATCTTCCTCATCCCAGGCAACATTGGATTCATCAAGCATTGATGGCTGTTCCGCAAAAATCGTCCCGCCTGCGGCAAGGAGATCAATCTCCGGACGCTGGCCTTTGCCGGGCAAGGGACCGCTGACCTCCACTCCTCCGCCAAGGGCCCGAAAGAGACGAATCAAGCCCTTGTGCCGATCCAGGCGAACCTGGAGACGTTCGTCAAGGTTGCGATGGTGGGTCCGTTCGGTAATCAACAAGGTCAGGTAATCGGCGGCCTGCAATCCATACATGGTTTGGCTGTATTCCAGGGCCAAAGCGGACGCTTCGCAGGCAATATCCAGGGCATCCAGGCGCTGCTGGGTTCGACGCAAGGTAACCAGGGCGTCCTCCACCTCGCGGGTTGCATCATAAAGGGTCCGAACGTAGAGTTCGACCAGTTCTTCGAAGCGGGCTTTGGCGTATTTTTCTTCCCCCTTGCGCACACCGCCGTCGAAAATCGTTGCAGTCAGGCTTGCAATGGCATTGTAAGCCAGGCTGTGGGGCATGAACCACTCGGAGAAATGGCGGCTCCCGTAACCGATTTGCGCCGTCAGATCCAGGGGAGGGAGAATCCTGGCCCGAGCCACGTCAATATCTGCGTCCGCGGCCAGGAGATCGGCTTCGACGGAACGAATATCAGGACGCCTGAGCAACAAACTGGAGGGAACTCCGGGAACCACAGCAGGCAGGGCAAGGCTGTCCAGGGTTTCGCCGGAAGTTTCAAAATCTGCCGGGATCAGTCCGACAATTCTGGATAAGCTATGCTGGATTTCTTCACGCTGCAGCTCCAGTTCCGGGATGACGGCCTTCACGCTGTAGACGGCGGAGCGTTGTTGTTCATAGTCCAGCCGGGTGGCGTCCCCCTGATTGAGACGCCGCCCAACCGACTCCAGCATTTCCTCCACGACCCGTTCCGTTTCCCGGGCAATGCGCAACCTGTCCGTCAGGGAGAGGTATTCGGCGTAGGCCGTTGCGACATCGGCAATCAGGTTCATCTGGATGATGTCATGGTCAAAAGTGGCTTTCCACATTCGATACTCCGCGGCTTCGGCCAAGGCCCGTTGTTCGCCCCACAGGTCAAAGCGCCAGTCGCCGCGAATGCTGGCTTCGAAAATATTATGACTTTCCACCGCTGTCCCACGAGGGTTGTCGCCCATGCCTTGCTTCGGGGCTTCCACGCCGACTCGGGCAGGGATGCTTAGAGTGGGCCATTGGCCGCCAACAGCCTGCCCAAACCGGGCCTGGGTATGGGCCACGCGGGCCGAGGCGATCCGCAGGTCCTGGTTGCGAGCCAGAGCTATGTCCACCAACCGGTCCAATTCCTCGTTGCCCAAAGCCCTCCACCACGTGGGCAGGATGCCTTCCAGGGGAATTTCGGAAAGCAGGTCCGAGAGTTCCTCGTCCACGGATGGCTTTTGAAGAAACGTCATTGGCATGGGGATTTCGGGAACGTCATAGACATCGCGCTTGGCTGCACAAGCTGTGACAAGGAGCAGCAGAAGGGCCAGCAGAAAAGAACGGGACAGGAAATGCGTACGGGTCATGATTCCATTCCAAGGTAATGGATTACACTGTGGAACATCGGATGAACAAAACCGATGCGACGCGTTTCAGATAGAAAGAGGACGCCTTCCTTGACAGCCTCATCCACGCTGGCCTTCACGGAATGCTCATCCTCGCTCAAGTCGTGAACCAAGTCTTGCAGGATTACCCCCTTCGGCTTTGATGCGACTACACCCAACATGCGTCGATCAAGGGCGGCCTGATCCAGATTCGCGGTGACAAGTAAAAGCAGATTCAGCGGCAAATATTTTCTTGCCTGACCGTTCCCTGAGGCCAGCGAGGCCACAGTCAGGTGGTTGCGGGCCATTTCCTGGGCATAAAGGGGATTGCCCCCGGCCAGTGCGGCGATGCTCCGGGAAATCTCGGGCAAACGGCCATCTCCACGTACAGCATCTTCAGGAATCACGTTCATGGCGAACTCCTCAATATCATCTGTGCCCAGGGGAGGCACGAGACGTGTTGCCCCATCCGTTTGCTTTCTTTGAGCAAGATACATCACCAAACGTGTTGCAGGCAGAGCCATGCACACTTCTTTTTGTTCCTCGGTCAACCAGTGCGCATCATCAACAACGAGAATTTCATGCCCATCGCTTGCAAGGGGCTTGTGCAATGCCTCCCATGTGCAGGCATGTCCGGAATAAACGTCCCAGAATGGGCTGGGTGCAATCGAGGGCAGGCATCGCAAATGGCGAACAGGATGGCCGGCTTTCCGGCAGATCTGCGTGAATTCTGCGCAGAGACGGGATTTACCGATTCCCGCTTCACCGCCAACAGAGTGTATTTTCGGGCTTGGCAACTGAGGACTCTCGGTCAAAAGGTCCTGAAGGTCATCGAGTTCCGACTCTCGCCCATAAAACCGGAATCTTTCACTGGATTCATGCCACAGTAAGGCTTGCGGGGCATCTAAAGGCAGGAAAAGAGGAGCACCGGTCTTGAGGTATGCTCCGCAGAGGCGAAGCAGGTCCGTGACCGCGGCATCGAGATGAAGCGTTCCCGGTTCAGCAGCCTGGGCATGCTGCCGGGCAAGGACAATGGCGCTGCTGGCAATGGCCTCCCCGGACCATCCGCCACGCCTGTGCATGCTGGCCACGGCCAAGCCGGCAGCAAGGCCGCCTTTCAATGTATTGCCAGAGGATGTGTCGGCCAGTTTGCGAGCCGTTTGCCAAGCAATCTGCAGGGCACGCAGGGGGGCCGTCTCGGTGGCCTGCTCAATACCCAGGATGACATCACACCCGGACGCACGCCAAGGCAGAAAAATATCACTGGTCTCCTGGGCCTCGATGGCCATGGCTGTTTTCATCGTGCGCAGTGCCTCAGGGGATACGGCCTCCATGGTCATGCTCAACACAATGCATGGTCTGCGCTGGAGGATGATTTCTGACGGACTGAAGGACATTGCCTGGGAGAGCAATGAAGCCTGTTCGTGCCCCCGGGACAGAGCCATGGTACGCCTGGACACCTTGAGCTTTCGAAACAGAGCCACCACATGCTGTTTCACCGTGCCCAGGCCGATGCCAAGTTCAAAGGCAATTTCATTGTTGGACTTGCCTTGACGGATAAGCTCGAGAATTTCCCGTTGGCGCGGGGAGAGGTTGGATATGGGGGGGCTGCTTTGTGGCACGGAAAGCCTCGGAGGTGGATCTAAAAAGTTGATTGCTTTAAATGTTTACTGGAAGGCGTAGGAATTGTCGATTGTTTTTTTTTACAACGAGACAGGTGGCCCCTATTGGCCCAAGCCGCGCATCAGACGCCCCAATGGGGTCAAAAGTGTTTTTGCGCCCAGAGAGGAAAAAGGCTAATCTGATTTTTTTTTCGAGTCCTTACTCCTGCAATTTTTCAACCTTCAACCATTGAGGAAAACGATGAAGATTCTGCGTGCATCACGCATGGACCGATGCATCGGCTGTCACTCCTGCTCTTTGGCCTGCGCCCGGCAGGTGCATAAGAAGCTCTCCTGGAGCATGGCCGGCATCCGGATCAAATCCAGCGGCGGCATTACCACCGGCTTTGAAGCCAGGCTCTGTCTGGCTTGCGACCCGGCTCCCTGCGTCAAGGCTTGTCCAACCGGCGCTTTTTCCCAGCGTAAAGGCGGCGGTGTGATTGTAAAAATGAAGCTGTGCATTCAGTGCGGCAAATGTGCCCCAGCCTGTCCGGTGGACGCCGTCTATCTGGACGAGAAGACACAGCCGTACGTGTGCATTCATTGCGGCCGATGCGTGGAGTTCTGTCCCCACGACTGTCTGGAAATGCGCCAAAAACAGGAACATGTCCGTCAAGGAGGTGGCGCCAATGACTGATACCTCGTTTCGCGTCTGCATCGTCCACTTGGACCGGGACAAAGGCGAAATCATCTCCTTTGGCGACAAGAACGTTCACATCGGCGGCAGCGGCTTGGCAGCGGCCTTGTTTGAAACGTACGGCCTGCCTGAGGAACCCTGGTCCCACCCGGACCAGCCCTTGATCTTCGCCATCGGCTGTCTGACTGGCTATTTCCCGCTGATGTCCAAGGTCGTCTGCGGATTCAAGTCGCCCCATCACGACCAGTATGCCGAATCCCACGCTGGCGGTCGGCTGGCCCTGGCCATGCGCTTTGCCGGATACGACGCTGTTGTGCTGCGCGGCCGGGCCGAGGTGCCCGTGGCCGTGCATGTAGGGGCAAAAATCATAGAGACCAAGGACGCCAACTACCTTTGGGGCGCCAACGCCCTGACCGCGGGCCGGGTGATCCGCAGGGCCTTTCCTGGCGCTTCCGGCCACCGCAGCATCCTGCGCATCGGCCCGGCCGGGGAAACCTTGTCCGCCTACGCCTGCATCAACGTGGACACCTTCCGCCATTTCGGACGGCTTGGCGCGGGGTCGGTCATGGGCGTGAAGCACGTCAAGGCCCTGGTGATCTCCGGGGATGGCGACCAGGAATTGCCGGGCGCGGACACCAAGGCTTATGCCAAGCTGTTCAAAAAAGTCCACGACGACATGACCGATACGGAAATGATGAGCAAGTATCACAACCTGGGTACCCCCGGAAACGTGGCCCCGCTCAACGCGCTCAAGTCTCTGCCCATCCGTAACTTGACCCAAACCACGGATCCCGAAGTGGACGGTATTTCCGGCGAAACCTTTGCCAAGGATTTGCTGGTCCGTAACACCGCCTGCGCCGGTTGCCCGGTGGGCTGCATCCACGTGGGCATGCTCCGGGAGCAGTTCCAGGACGAACACCGGTTCCAGATTCGCCAGGTGGCCTACGACTATGAACTGATCTTCGCTCTGGGGTCGATGCTCGGCGTGATGAATGCGTCCGACTGTCTGGCCCTGATGGACGAAGTGGAAAAGGAGGGACTGGACGCCATGAGCACCGGCGTGGCTTTGGCCTGGGCCACAGAAGCGTATCAGAAAGGCATCCTGGCCAAGGAACAGGTGGAGGAAGAGCTGGTTTTCGGCAATACCGCGGCCTACAGGGAAGCCATCTGGTGCCTGGGCCACGCCAAGAACGAATTCTACGCGGACCTGGCCAAGGGCGTGGCTCACGCCGCGGCGAAATATGGCGGCGAGGACTTTGCCTGCGTTCTGGGCCAGGAAATGGCCGGGTACGCCACTGGAGAGACCTTCTTCGCCTCCCAGGCCCTGTCTTTCCGTCACTCCCACCTGGACACCGGAGCCTATGGCTACGATCAGAAAGAACACGACAAGGACCCGGAAAAAGCCACCCGCTATTTCGTGGAGGATGAACGGGAACGTGTCCTGCTGACCTCTCTGGTCTCCTGCCTCTTTGCCCGGGGGGTCTACAAAAAATCGCTTCTGGCCGAATGCCTGAAGGTCGTCGGCCTGCCCGAACTGGCCGAGAACATGGACAAGGCCGCCGAGGAAATGCAGCGCCTGCGCTGGCGGATGCGCTTGGCCACAGGGTATGAGCCGGAAAAAAACACCATTGCGAAGCGATTCCTGGAAGTGGAAACCTGGGCCGGCAAAATGGACCCCGAATATCTGGAAGCCCTGCGCCGATCCTACACCAAGGCCATCCGGGAACTGGGAGCTCCGCTTCCGCCCAAGGAAAAGGAAGAGGATGAGGCGTAAGCTTTCAGCGCTGAGCGTTGGATGATTCAGTCTATCGGCAAAACCAGCGTACGAGATCAATAAAAATCCCGGCTCCGCTTGGAGCCGGGATTTTTTTACGAGTCGTGTCGCTTGGCGTGTGCCACGGGGGCGAATGAAACTCGACTGCTAGTCGACCTTGAAGAACGCCTTTTGCGCGGCGTTGCAGACCGGACATTTCTCCGGAGTTTCGCCTTCAATCGTGTAGCCGCAGACGCTACAGACATGGACGTCGGTCTCGGCCTGCTTGCCCAGATCCTGGAGGGCCTTTTCGTAGAGTCCGGCGTGAATCTTCTCCACTTCATTCGCGAAGTGAAAGCCGCGTTCCACGGCCTTCTGGCCTTCCTCCTGGGCATCGGCGATCATCTCTGGGTACATCTTGGTGAATTCGTGAGTTTCGCCGCTAAGTGCCTCCTTCAGATTTTCCTCGGTGGTGCCGATGCCGCCCATCAGCTTGAAGTGGGCGTGGGCGTGAACGGTTTCCGCCTCGGCCACGGC
>SKYX01000109.1 GCA_007127655.1 Desulfonatronum sp. | reverse complement strand
GCAGTGCGCTGTTGCTGCTCCGGTTCGGCGGTCTGGTGGACTCCTGGACCCTGCCCAGGGTGACGGCCCTGGCCATCGGGGTTTTGGCCGGAGGATGTCTGCTGGTCGGATTTGCTCCGGGCGCCCTGGTGCTGGCCGTGGGATTCGTCTGCATCCGCTTCGGCGGGCAGGGCATGATTTCACATATCGGAATGACCACCGCGGCCAGGTACTTTTCGGCTCACCGTGGTCGGGCCGTGGCCCTGGCCGCCATGGGCTTTCCCCTGGCCGAAGCTGTGTTGCCGGCCGGAGCCGCGCTACTGCTGGTCTGGGCCGGGTGGCGGATTCCCTGGGTCGTGGGTGCGGGCCTGTTGTGTCTGCTGATCCTGCCGGTGTTGACTCTTTTATCCCGCGGTGCACCGCCGCCCCATGAAATCGTGTCCAAGGCCCATTCGGGCACGACACCGGGCACGGACCGCAGCCGGTTCAGCCGCCGGGACGTGCTTCGCGACCCTGGCTACTATCTGATTCTGCCCGCCACGCTGCTGACCCCGTTCACGGTCACGGCCCTGTTTTTTCACCAGATGGCTTTTGCCGAGGAACTGGGCTGGTCCCTGGAGCTGCTGGCTGCGGGATTTTCGGTCTACGCGGCCTGCCACCTTGGTGCGTTGTTCATTGCCGGGCCGTTGGTGGATCGTCTGGGCGCGGCGCGGGCCCTGCCTCTGTCCCTGGCTCCGATCGTCACCGGTCTGGTGCTGCTGGCCTCGGTTCCCTCCCCCTTGATCGTTTATGCCTATCTGGGAATGGTCGGAGCCACCCAGGGGCTGGCCGCCACGGCCTCCGGCGCGATCTGGGCGGAGCGCTACGGCATCCTGCACCTGGGAGCGATTCGCTCCATGAACCAGGCGGTCATGGTCGTGTCCACGGCGATATCCCCGATTCTGCTGGGTTTCTTCCTGGACAAGCATATCGGGATCGCGACCTTGGCGCTGGGGCTGGCCGGGTGCGCGGTCCTGGCCGCGCTGCTGGCCAGAATGGGGGCTTGGCTGGAAGGGCGAAAACCAGGGGAAGCGTGACCGCGTTGAGACCGCGAACCTCCGGACTCGGCGAGGTGTGGCGCGGTTGCGGCACGGGGCCTGGGGTGGTAGACGCTGGGTCTTTACCGTGACGACGTGGATGATTCAATTATCTAGACATTTGAATGCGTGAACCGCCCGCTTCGCTCAAGACGCGGAGGCCGCCAAGAAGAACGTGTTTGGTCTCCTGCTGGAAAAATGCAGGAGGCCAACGCCTTCCGCCTATCGGCAATCATGTTTCATGAGGCGAATCCTTTTTGAAAGCAGTTCTTTCCCTGCTTTCAAAAAATTTTTCTCTGCGATCTTCGCGCCTTGAGCGACCATCGGGAGCGGGCGGTTCATTTTACAATCGACGAGATGAGTTTAATGAGGGTAGTGTATGCTTGATGTAAAAATGATCCGTCAGTCTCCGGAACAGGTGCGCAAGGCCCTGGAGGACCGGGGGGCCGGGGTTGACCTGGAGACGTTTCTGGCTCTGGAAGAGCAACGCCGCAAACTTTTGCAGGAAGTGGAGGGGCTCAAGGCCCGGCGCAACCAGGCTTCGGGCGAGGTGGCCAGGCTCAAGCGGGCCAAGGAGGACGCCTCGGCCCTGATCGAGGAGCTGTCCCTCCTGTCCGACCGGGTCAAGTCCCTGGACTCGGAGTTGAAGGAACTGGATCAGCGCGTCCAGGACTGGCTGCTGGGCGTGCCCAACGTGCCCCACGATTCCGTCCCCTTTGGTCGATCCGAGGCGGACAACCCTGTGTTGCGCACCTGGGGGGAGCCCGCGAGTCCGGACTTTACTCCCTTGGAGCACTGGGATCTGGGACTGCGTTTGGGCGGTCTGGACTTTGAACGTGCCGCCAAGATCACCGGAGCCCGGTTCGCCCTGCTCACCGGCTGGGCCGCCAGACTGGAACGGGCCCTGATCAACTTCATGCTGGATCAGCACACAGGGCTGCACGGCTACCTGGAGTGCCTGCCGCCGTTCATCGTCAACCGGGACAGCTTGACCGGCACCGGCAATTTGCCGAAATTCGCCGAAGATCTGTTCAAGCTGGAGGAGACGGACTTTTTCCTGATCCCCACGGCCGAAGTGCCTGTGACCAACATCCACCGCGGCGAAATCCTCACCGAGGACGCCCTGCCCCTGGCCTATGCCGCCTACACGCCCTGTTTCCGTTCTGAGGCCGGCTCCCATGGCAGGGACACCAGGGGCCTGATCCGCCAGCACCAATTCAACAAGGTGGAACTGGTCCGCTTCGCCCATCCGGACGCCTCCTACGCGGAATTGGAACTGCTCCTGGGCCATGCAGAACGTATCCTGCAATTGTTGGAACTGCCCTACCGGGTGATCACGCTGTGTACGGGAGACATGGGTTTTTCCGCGGCCAAGACCTACGACATCGAGGTCTGGTTGCCAGGTCAGAACACCTACCGGGAAATTTCCTCCTGTTCCAACTTCGAGGACTTTCAGGCCCGACGGGCGGACATCCGCTTCAAGCCCACGGCCGGCGGCAAGCCCCGGTTCGTGCATACCCTGAACGGCTCGGGCCTGGCCGTGGGGCGAACGTTGGTGGCCATCCTGGAGAATTGCCAGCAGCAAGACGGCAGCCTGGTCATCCCCAAAGCATTGCGGCCCTATATGGGCGGGGTGGAAGTCGTGGAGCCGGACGGGTTGTTGCGGTAAGGAGCTTATAATCGTGCTCGTTGAGCACGAGTGAAAAATTGCGGAAACGCCGGAAATCTGAATGAATAGACCGCAATCTGGAAATAAAAGGTAGACATGTACGCCATTGAAGCTGAAAATGTAGGCAAGCGCTATTATGTCCAAGGTGTAGGCCAGCAGACCCTGTTCAGCACCCTGTCCGGGGTGTTCAGCGGGGGGGCCAAGCAGGAGTTTTGGGCTCTGCGCAACCTGAACTTCAAGATCCCCAAGGGCAAGACCGTGGGAGTGGTCGGTCCCAACGGCTCGGGCAAGAGTACCCTTCTGGGCCTTGTAGCCGGAACCATCACCCCCACCGAGGGCGTACTCCGCACTCATGGCCGGATTTCTTCGCTTCTGGAACTGGGCGCCGGGTTTCACCCCGACCTTTCGGGCCGGGAAAACGTCTATCTCAATGCCTCGATCCTGGGCATCCCCCGGGATTATATCCAGAAGCGCTTCGACCACATCGTGGATTTCGCCGGGTTGCGGGATTTCATCGACACCCCGGTGAAGCACTACTCCAGCGGCATGTACGTGCGTCTGGGCTTTGCCGTGGCCGTGGAAATGGACCCGGACATCCTGCTCATCGACGAGGTTCTGGCCGTGGGTGACGCGGCCTTTCAGATGAAGTGCCTGGACCGGGTCCGGCAGTTCCAGAAAAAGGGCAAGACTCTGTTTCTGGTCTCCCATGCCCTGGAAACCGTGGGCGAGTTCTGCGACGAGGTGATGCTGATCCACGAG
>SKYX01000021.1 GCA_007127655.1 Desulfonatronum sp. | reverse complement strand
TGGGGAGAATATACCTCTGTTCCTCCAATGCCGGGATAAAACGAATAGAGGATGGCCGGAGCAGCGGTAAAAAGGTGTTCCATCTGCCGGTGTTTCGTTTCCAGCTCTTGCTGGGCGGCGGAACGGAGCGCAAGGGCTTTCTCAGCCTCTTTCACGGCGGAAAGCAGATCCCGGGTGCGCTGGTTGACGATGGTTTCGAGCTGTTGCTGGTTGTGAAGCAACAGGTCGTGAAATCTTTTCCAGTCCGTGATATCGAGAATGGTCAATCGGGCCTGATCCCGCGAATCCTCTTCTTCGTCCATGAGCTGTTCGGCCTGGATAAAGACGATACGCTGGACGTCGTCTTGACGGGTCAACGCGCAAATCAATGGGCGAGGCCGACCCCGCTCCAGCACCTTGTCCAGAAATCTCTTGAAGAGCGGGACGCAATTCGGGGCAAGGCATGTCTGGAAAAACTCTCGTGAACACTTGTGCTTCTTCCCGGTTTCATGCGCGACCCCGAGCAGACGCCGCAGTGAACGAGACCAAATCTCCCGGCCGGTAGCGAAGTCTATGGTCCATGTTCCGCTTGCCGTAACCAGTTGGACGGCCGGATTATGATCTGATGGGGCTTTTGAAACGTCGGCGGAGATGCCGCCCTCGTCGTTGCGGTTTTCGTGGAGGTGTTTATTGTCATCCGAAAGCAGGAAATTGGCCGGACGGGTTCGCAGAATGGACGCCGCCTTGACCAGCAGTTCCATGGATGGGTAACACCCGCCCCGCTCGATCAGACCGACGTGTCGCTCGGTCACCCCCAGCTCTTTGGCCAACCGATTGCGACTCATGTTGCTCATGAGTCGGAAATATTTCAGACGTTCGCCGATGATGCGCTGCATGGTCCTTCGCTTTCTTCAACAGGTTTCTCGGTTCGCATAATACAGTGAACGATCAAATGCGACCATTTGAGATAATCATTGCATGGAATGAGTTGATACTTGAACTGCATATTTCTCAACAAATCACTAAAAATCGTTTTTATTTATCTGAATGCTCATTGAACAACAGGACTGATTTGAACTCAAACCACAGGCGCTCTGGATCGAAATCGATTTCTGGTAACATTCCGATTTCGATTTCGATGATTGCCGGCCCATCATTGGGGGTTCTTCTTGAACGCCCTGCAACCTACCGCTTTGAAATTAAAGATATTCTTCAGATATCAAAATGGTCCTGCATTCGGCAATGCGTTTTGTTCACAATCATCCGGAAATCTGTCATGTTTTCGATTGTCTTGAATTTGCCGTCGAATCAAACTCGGTAACGGCTGAAAGGTGTTGAACCGGATGGGCCGCCGTCCGCGAGCCGTTGCCGGAAGCGGCATTGCGAGATGTTGAACCGAAGCGTCAAAAGGAGCCTTTATGTCCAGACTGCCCAACCTGCCCGTCGGCAAATCATCCTTTGAAAGCATTCGGGAAAAGCGGGATCTGTACGTGGACAAGACCCGGCTGATCTACCAGATGGTCAGCCAGGGCGAATACTATTTCCTGGCCCGGCCCCGGCGTTTCGGCAAATCCCTGACCGTTTCCACCCTGCGGTGCCTGTTCGAGGGCCGACGGGATCTGTTCGAGGGATTGTGGATCGCGGAGCATGGGCAATGGGATTGGTTGGAGCATCCGGTGATTTTGCTGGATTTCAACGGGATCAGCCATGATACGAACGAGAACCTGCAGACCAGTCTGGCTCGTACCCTGGTGAAAATATCGGAGCGCAACGGACTGATCGCCGACGCTCCACTGATCAAGGACGGCTTCAAGGAGCTGATCCTGGCGCTCCATGAGAAGACCGGCAGACAGGTGGTGATTCTGGTCGACGAGTACGACAAGCCGCTCATCGACCACTTGGGCAAGGGGGAAGCTGAGTTGAAAACGGCCATCCGCAATCGCGACACGCTGAAGCACTTTTTCGGGGTGATCAAGGACGGGGACGTGGCCAGGGCCTTGCGCTTCGTGTTCATCACCGGGGTCTCCAAGTTCAGCCGGGTGTCCATTTTTTCCGAGTTGAACAACCTGAGCGACCTGAGCATGAACCGGCACTACGCGGAGTTGTTGGGTTATACCCAGGAGGAACTGGAAAACCGCTTCGCGGATCACGCGGCCTGTTTTGGTCGGGAGTCTGGTACGACGAAGCAAGCGGTGCTGGATCAATTGCGCATCCTCTACAACGGCTATCGTTTTTCAGAAAAGGATGTCCGGGTTTACAATCCGTTCTCCGTCTTGAACGCCCTTCAGGAACACGCATACAGGAATTACTGGTTTGAAACCGGAACGCCTACATTCCTGATCAACCTCCTCCAGGAGCAAAACTGGTATCCGCCCAAAATCGAGAACCTGCATGCCACTGAAGCGCTGTTCAGTACGTATGATCTGGAAAACCTTCGACTCGAAGCCCTGTTGTTTCAGACCGGGTACGTGACGATCAAGGACATCGAATATGGCATTTTTACTTTCGACTATCCAAACCAGGAGGTGAAAACCGCTTTTCTGGAGATGCTCTTGCAGGCTTTTACGGGAAATTCGCAAGAGATATCACGGTTCAAACTGTTGGCCGAATATCTGCGCGAAGAAAACCTCAACGCCTTCATGGACACCGTCGCGGCCGTCTTCAAGTCCATTGCCTACACCCTGGAAACCAAGCGCGACGAGGCCTATTTTCATACGGTTTTTTACCTGATGGTCAGCGCCTCGGGCGTGGACGTCCGTAGCGAGGTGCTGACCTGCGACGGGCGGATTGATCTGGTGATGCATGCCGGGGAGACCGTCTACATCATTGAATTCAAGTGCAATCAAAATGCGGACGCGGCATTGCGGCAGATTCGGGACAAGGGCTATGCCCATGCGTATCGCCAACCGGGCAGGAAGGTGGTGCTTTTGGGCATCAATTTCGATACCGGGAAACGCAATGTCGGGGAGTGGAAGATGGAGGCGGAAGGGGGGCTCTGAACGCCCCCCTTGGTCCTGTTATGAAGAAGCCGAACGTGAGGATTCTTCCGCGAACATGCGCAGCCGTTCGGCCTCTCGTTCCACCCGGAGCAACGATTCTTGAAGATCGGGGTGATGGTCGCTGCAGGCCTGTTCCAGGGTTTTGGCCTCGTGGGCCAGGGTCGCGCAGGAAAGGTTCAAGGCCGTGCCGCGCAGGGTGTGGGCGACCAGTCCGGCGGCCTGGTGGTCCTTGGCGGCGAGGGCTTGCCGCAGTGCGTTGAGGCGTTCGGGGATGGTCTGGAGGAAGACTCGGAGCGCCTCGTCCACGAGTTCGACGTCCCCCGTGAATCGAGCCAACTGATCCTCGCGGTTCATGACGGGCAGATCCGGTTGGATCGGTTTGGCGGCAGCCTGATCCTGCCTGGGCTGATCCTTTGTCGGTTGGTCCGGTTCCTGACGTTCCGTTTTGTTCCGGCCCGGGGTCAAGGCGTCATTATCGCTTCGAGGCAGCTATTTGCCCAGGGCT
>SKYX01000334.1 GCA_007127655.1 Desulfonatronum sp. | reverse complement strand
GTTGTTTTTTATACCGCAACGGCTTGATGGTACGAGGCCGGTGATGGAGTTTCGAGCCGTCCCAAACAGGGTCAACCAGCCGCCATTGCGGGAAAAATTTGGTGAGAACAAAATTGCCCTGCCATGCGAAACAAAAGCCCTGTACATCCGCCATGATGTCATGTAGGAATTTGCCCGTTCAGGCAGTCGGCAGACCAATTCATCGACCGGTATGCGCGAAAAAGCCTCGCTGGGAAGCCTGGAAGAGATTTATCCACACCAAAAACATTTAAGGAGTGCACGATGATTTTTGAACCAAGCCTGGCCTATGCCATGGGAGGATCCGGAGCCGAAGCTCAAGGCAATCCGATCACCGCGTTCGTTCCGTTGATTGTCATGTTCGCGATCTTTTACTTTTTGCTTATCCGTCCTCAACAGAAAAAAGCCAAACAGCACCGCGAAGTCCTCTCCAACCTCAAGAAAGGCGACCGCGTCCTGACCGCCGGAGGTCTTTACGGACGTATCCAATCCATCAGTGACGACGTGCTGACCCTTGAAATCGCCGACAACGTCAAGATCCAGGCCAACCGCAACTACATCGCCGGCCTTGCGGATTCGGACGTCAAACCGGTCAGTCGGGACCCCAAATAGCACTGCCTTGCAACTTGTAGAGAGCGTCTCCGCGGCGACGCGCCGGACCATTCCGTGCACGTTCAACGCCGGGAACGCTCGCCTGCCTGCTTGGAATCACTCTAAGGAACAGCCATGAAGATGAGCTTGCGAATACGGATCGTCCTGGCCGTGATCGGCCTTTTGTTGGGCGGCCTGTATGCTTTGCCCGCCCTGACCAACCTCCAGGGCACGTTCTTGGGAAAAGTCCTGCCGGAAAGCGAGATTCGGCTCGGTCTGGACCTGCGAGGCGGGATGCACTTGACGCTGGGCGTCGACATCCCCAGGGGCGTGGCCAACACCATGGCCCAGTTCGGACAGGACATCCGCTCCGAGGCCCAAGATGACGGCATTTTCATCCTCCGCCCGCAGGTGGTGAACGATGTGAAGCTGGAGTTCACATTGGCCCGCGGTGCACAGCAGGATGAACTGGAGCGCATGCTCCGCAATCGCTTCGACAATCTGCAGATTCTCTCCAAGGAAACACAGGAAGCAGGTCAGATTCGTTATGCCGTGGGCATGACCCAGACTTACCGGGCCCATGTCGAAGATCTGCTCGTGGAGCAGGCCATCAAGACCATCCGTAACCGGATCGACCAGTTTGGCGTGGCCGAACCGGACATCCGTCGCCAAGCCGACGGACGGATTCAGGTTCAACTGCCCGGCCTGCAAGACCCGGAACGGGCCGTGGCCATCATCGGACAAACTGCTCACCTTGAATTCAAGCTGGTGGACGATCAGGCGGACATCGACCGCGCACTGCGCGGCATTTTGCCCCCGGACGCCGAACTGGCCTCCATGCATACCCGCAACCCGGACGGCTCGATGTCCCAAACCCCCATCGTCATCAAGCGGGACACCCTGATGACCGGGGAGTTCATCACCGACGCCCGGGTCAGCTTTGATCAGTTCAACCAGGCTTACGTCGGACTGAACTTCAATGCGCGCGGATCCAGGCTGTTCGAGCGGATTACCGGGGAAAACACCGGACGTCGGCTGGCCATCGTCCTGGACGGCAACGTCCACTCCGCACCGGTGATCCAGGAGCGCATTGCCGGAGGGCGGGCCAGCATCACCGGCCGCTTCACCACCGAGGAAGCCACGGACCTGGCACTGGTGCTCCGGGCCGGAGCCCTGCCCGCCCCAGTGCACATCATGGAAGAGCGCACCGTCGGCCCCTCCCTGGGCCAGGAATCCATTGAGCGCGGCCTGCGCGCGGCCCTGATCGGCGGGGCGCTGATCCTCGTCTTCATGCTCGTATATTTCAGCATGTCCGGCATCGTAGCCAACGCGGTCCTGTGCCTGAACATTCTGTTGGTCATGGCCGGGCTGGCGGCTTTCGGCGCCACACTGACCCTGCCCGGCATCGCAGGCATCATCTTGACCATTGGTATCGCCGTGGACGCCAACGTGCTCATATTCGAGCGCATCCGGGAAGAAATCCGCCGCGGCCTGACCCCGGCCATCGCCATCGACGAAGGCTACAAGCGTGCGCTGAAGGCCATTGTGGACGCCAACATCACCACCATCATCGCGGCCATCGTCCTCTATCAATTTGGCACTGGACCGATCCGGGGCTTTGCCGTGACCCTGACCCTGGGTATTCTGGCGTCCATGTTCACCGCGATTTTCGTCTCGCGGATTTTCTTCGATTTCTGGCTGAAGTGGCGCAAGCCCGGCACGCCGTTGAGCATATAAGGAGCAGATGACAGCATGGGATTGCAAATCATTCGTCCGGGCACCCGGATCAACTTCTTGAAAATGCGCTACGGGGCCTTTCTGGTCTCCGGCCTGCTGATTCTGGCCGGCCTCCTATCCTTGGTCGTCAAGGGCGGTCCCCAAATGGGAATCGACTTTTCCGGCGGCATGATCATCCAGATCAAGTTTGATCAACAGGTGGAATTGAGCCGTGTCCAGCAGGCTCTCCAGGGGGCCAATCTGCCCGGACTTGGCGTACAACGTTTCGGCACGGCCCAGGACAACGAATTCCTGGTCCGCACCTCGGCCTCGGATCTTGTTTCCGACGCGGTTCGCCGCGATATCCAGACCAATCTGGACCAGAACCTGGCCGGCATCGATTTCGAAGTCCAACGCCTGGAAATGGTTGGCCCGCGGGTCGGCGCTGATCTTCGAGCACAGGCCATGGAGGCGCTCTTCTACGCCATTTTGCTCATCGCGATCTACATTTCCGGCAGATTCGAACAACGCTGGTTTCCGGCCATGGTCATTGCCGCCGGACTGACCGGGGGTATCGCGGCCCTGCGCTGGCTGGGGCTGCCCATGGAGCTGTTGATCGTCGCCGCCTTGTTGATCACCATCGGCCTGTGCTGGAAACTCAAGCTCTCCTATGCCCTGGGAGCCGTGGTCGCCCTGGTCCACGACGTGTTCATCACCCTGGGAGTGTTTTCCCTGCTGAACAAAGACCTGGACCTGGCCATCATCGCCGCCTTTTTGACCATCATCGGCTATTCCCTCAACGATACGATCATCGTCTACGACCGCATCCGGGAGAATATCCGCGACAAGGTGGACATGACCCTGCCCAAAGTGATCAACCTGAGCATCAACCAGACCCTGAGCCGAACCATCCTCACGTCCGGGACCACCCTGATGGTCGTGCTGTGCCTTGTATTGCTTGGCGGCGGCGTCATCCACGACTTCGCCCTGGCCCTGCTTATCGGCATCGCCGTGGGAACCTTCTCCTCCATCTTCATCGCCAGCCCGATCCTGCTGGGCCTGTCCAAGATCGCGGACGTGGACCTGGAGGCCGAACGGGAGACCGACACCGTCGCGGTGTGACCCGCTGAGCGTGTTGCATCGGCTTACATATTGGAT
>SKYX01000245.1 GCA_007127655.1 Desulfonatronum sp. | reverse complement strand
GCGGCGAACAGGGTGCCGGCCAGCTCGAAGCAGACATGACGGCGGTCATCGGACGGGTCTTCGGTCTTGGGGCCGCACTCCAATGCGTGGTCCGGGGTATGCTCGCCTGACCCCGCAACCTGGGCCGCGGGATCCGCTTGGTTTCCGGCATCGCGGCCCAGCAGGCGCGAGAGGCGCAGCACGAAGACGATGCGCCGGCCGTTATCCAGACGCAGCACGTCGGCGATTTCAGATTCTTCCGCGTCGTCCTCGGTCTGGCCGGGCGCGGCGGCTTCCGCGGCAAGGATGTCCCGGGGGGCGTGGATGGCCAGACCCAGGCGGGTCGCACCGTGCTCCAGAATCAGGATGTAGCGCCAGTCTTGAGGGTCGTCCGGGGAAGGCGCGGCGTCGGCCGCGGACCGGCCCAGCAGGCCGTCCAACTCGAATACCGCAAGGCTTTGGTCCTGGTGCGAGGTCAGGCCGAGCAGTCCGGGGACCGTGTCCGGCGGAGTGATCAAGGGTTTGCGGGAAATGATCCGCTGGACGTGCTCCATGGACACGGCATATTCCCGTCCCGCGGCGAGAAAACACAACAGCCGACCCTGGTTTTCGCCCTTCTGAGCGACGCAGCGGGACCGGCCATCGGATTGTCGGGCAGTCGTGGTCATGGCCGTGGTCATGGCAGTGGTCATGGCCGTGCTCCCCCCGAGGCCGCCTGCATCAATTCCAAGGGGTCCAAGACCAACAAGGCGCGCCCATCCCCCAGGATCGAGGCTCCGGCCAGGCCGGGCAGATCGGCCAGATAGTCGGCCAGGGGCTTGATCACGATTTCTTCTTGACGCTGCAGCTTGTCCACGGCCACACCAAGCAACTCGTTGCCGTTTTGGAGGATCAGCACCGGAATGTCGTCGTCCTCGTCACGTGCGGCGTCCACCATCCGGGTCAGCCCGTGGTCTCCGTTGATACCCAGGATTTCAGCCAGGGTTTCCAGGCCGATCACCTCTCCACGCAATGTCATGGCCCGCCGTTTCATCATCGACTTGATCGCGGAGCGCTTCAACTTGACGGTTTCGCGGACCGCCTCAACCGGAATGGCGAATGTCTCCCGACCCACGCCGACCAGCAAGGTTTCCACCACGGCCAGGGTCAGAGGCAGTTCCAGCCGGATTCGGGTTCCCTGACCCTTCTGGGAGTCGATTTTCACCGCTCCCTTGACCTTGCGGATGTTGGTCAGCACCACGTCCATGCCCACTCCCCGGCCGGAAATGGAGGACACCTCGCGGGCCGTGCTGAATCCCGGTGCAAAAATGAGCTGGATGATTTCCTCCCGGCTGATCCGGTCGGCCTGGTCCGGCTGAATCAGGCCGCGTTCCAGAGCCTTCTCCAGGACCAGATCCGTGTCGATGCCCGCACCGTCGTCCAGAACTTCGATCACGAAGCTGTTGCCCTCTTGACCGGCCTTGATGGCCACGGTCCCGCGTTCAGGCTTGCCTCGTTCCCGGCGCAACTCCGGGAGTTCAATTCCATGGTCAGCAGCATTGCGAATGATGTGCACCAATGGATCGCTGACCTCCTCGGCAATGCCCTTGTCGATTTCCGTTTCCTCACCGTGCAGAACCAGGTCGATCTTTTTGCCGTTCTTTTGGGTGATGTCCCGGATGATCCGGGGCAGCTTCTGGAACACGGTTTTGACCGGAACCATGCGCAAGGCCATGATGTTGCGCTGCATGGCGTCGGATATCCGGGACACCAGTTGGCAGGCCCCCCGCAGCTCGCGCAGCCCGGGCAGGGAAGCCTCGGCCTCGCGGTCCAGTCGCTTTTGGACATGGCCCAGGACGTTGCGGGCCACGATCAGTTCGCCCACCAGATTCATGAACCCGTCCAACAGGTTCTGATCAATGCGCATGGTCCGGCTCGGGGTGGGCCCGCCCCCGTCCGGCATGGACGCACCTGCAACGGCAAAAGAGGACGTCGTCGAGTTCGGCGCGGCAAAATCCGAACCGGTGGGAGACATGACGGTGTTCTTTTTCGAGTTCTCCCCGGATTCGCGCACCACTTGTCCGAAATGCAGCGTTACCCCGGCCAGATGTGCGGCCAAGACGTTCAACAACGGCTCGGAACAGACGATTTCGCCCTGGCGCAGGGCGAACAGAACATTTTCAATCCGCTCGGCGTTCACCTCGATATCTTTAAACCCCATGTAGCAGGCGCTGCTTTTCAAGGAATGGGCGGCACGAAAAAACATATCCAAGGTGGTTTTGTCCTCGCCCTGCCCCGTGTTCATCCGTTCCAGACAGACCCGCATGCTCTCCACATGCTGACCGGCCGAATCGATAAAAATGGACGTCGGATCCACCGCGGCCAAAGGCGCGGGGGCGGTGGCGCCCGATGTCAGGCCCAGAGCCGTCCGTTCCTCCTCCAGGCGGCGCTGCACGCTTTGCGGCGGTTGATGATCCTCCGGCTGGTCGACCATCCGGCGCAGGGCGTCCACGGTCTCAAAGCAGGCGTCCAGCAGGGACCCCGGCATGCTGAACCCGGCCTGGTGCTTCGTGGTTTCCAGGATGGCTTCCAGGGCATGGGCCAGGTCGGAAATGGCGTGTAGTCCGACATAGGATGCCGTGCCCTTGATGGAGTGGATGCGTCGGCACAATTCCTCCAGAGCCTTCCGATCGCCGCTGTTCTGGTCGATGACCAGCAGGGCCTGCTCGGCCTCGTCCAGGTTTTCCGACGCTTCCAGCTGGAAATCCCGCAGCAGGCGCAACTCCATATCGTCGCGTCCGGTCACGGTGTCGTGCGGCGAAGCGTTCAAAGGTTCCATCGTTCGTGAAGCGGCCACGTCTTTCTCCTGATTACGCCAGCAACATGTTGACCTTGGTCACCAGGGCCTCTGGTTGGGTCGGCTTGACCATGTAGACGTTGGCCCCGGCTTCCATGCCCCTGATCTTGTCCGCGGCCTCCCGCTCCGTGGAGATCATGATCACCGGAGTGTCCCGATACTGTTCGCTGGACCGAATCCGGCGGGTCAGCTCGTAGCCGTCCATCTTGGGCATGTTCACGTCCGTGACGATGAGCTGGAATGGTTCCCGGAACAGCAGTTCCAGGGCGACATATCCGTTTTCAGCCATGGCGCAGCTGTATCCCGAGCCTTCCAGGATATAGGCGTGCATGTTCAGGACGATGTTGGAATCGTCGACGATCAGGATTTTGGGTTTCATGATGGGCTCCCTGGGCGCGGGAGGACTGCGCCCGGTTTTTTGTAGCACAGGAAGTCGCCGATCCGTTCCAGAGTGAACGACGCCGTAATCCGGCCCACGGATTCGGAATGGCCCAGAAAAACGTATCCTCCGGGCACCAGGGCGTCGTACAGGGCAGACAGAACCTGTTTGCGGGAATCGTCGTTAAAGTAGATCAGGACGTTGCGGCAAAAAATGAAATCAAATGCCCGCTTGCGGCGCATGCCCGGGCGGTCCATCAGGTTGAGCTGTTCAAACGCCACGGGTTCCTGGATGTCCG
>SKYX01000049.1 GCA_007127655.1 Desulfonatronum sp. | reverse complement strand
TCGAATCGTTCCACAACGTCTACGAGGAAACCAAGCATCAGGCGGAGCGGATAGCCGCAACGCGATGCGCCCAAAGCGAAATAGCGCTGACGGTCCACCGTCCCTCCATTGTCTACGGAGACGCTACCACCGGCAGAACCTTTCTGTTCAACGCCCTGTATTATCCGGTGCGCACCCTGCATTTTTTTCAGAAGCTGTACGCCAGGGACATCCGGTCAGGGGGCGGGGCCAAGGCCCGGGCCATGGGGGTTTGCCTGGAGAAAAGCGGCGAACTGCGCCTGCCGCTACGCCTCGCCGATCCGGTCGGGTGCGGGCTGAACCTGATCCCGGTGGACCATTTCATCCGGGCCTTCATGGCCCTTCGCGCGGCCACCCGGCAGGACGGAGGGGTGTTCCACATCGTGAACCCCCGGAGCACCACCATGGCGGAGCTTGTGGACTTCACCAGCCGGTTTTTCGGCCTGACGGGAATCGAGGTGGTATGCCCGGACGATTTCGACACCAGACCGCGCAACGGCCTGGAACTGCTGTTCGAGAACCACATCCACGCCTACGGCTCCTACATGCGCGATGCCCGGATATTTGAACATTCCCGAGCCGCGGCAATTCTGACCAGGGATGGCATTTCCTGTCCAGAGTTCACCTCCGACATCTTCACGACCTGCATGCAGTATGCCCTGGAAGTGGACTGGGGCAAAAATCCGGACCCGGTGCCCAGGGGATCGGGTGAGGGAGCGAGCGCGGGCTGAAACCGCGATCATCCTGAGAAGTTGCGAGAGGAACGTCGGATGGCTGAAAACGTGTCCTACGGATACAAAAAAGTACGCCCCGCGGAAAAGCGTCGCCTGGTGCTCGGCCATTTCGAGGACATTGCCAAGCGCTACGACCTGGCTGACGCGCTGCTCAGCTTTGGGCTGCATTTTTTCTGGAGGCGACGGGCGATGCGCAGGCTGGGACTGCAAGATGGCAACAGGGTTCTGGACCTGTGCGGCGGCACCGGCGATTTCGCCGTTGCGGCGGCCAAAGCCGTGGGACCGGCGGGAATGGTGGTGGTCTGCGACATCAGCAGGGCCATGATGGGTGTCGGCCGGCGCAAGGCCGCCCGCGCCGGAATGTCGGACCGCATCCGTTGGATCCAGGGGGATGCGGAGCGGATGGGATTTGCCCGGGACAGTTTCGACGCGGTCATCGTGGGCTACGGCATCCGTAATTTTGTTGTTCTGGACCAGGGACTGCGGGAGATGCACCGCGTCCTCAAACCCGCTGGAAAATGCATGGCCATGGAATTCTCCATTCCCACGGCTTTCTGGTTTCGCCGTCTCTATCAGTTCTATTCCTTTTGCATCCTGCCCCGGGCCGGCCGGTTGATCACCGGCACGGCCGCGCCGTTTCACTATCTGGCCGAATCCATCCGGGTCTTTCCCGCTCCGGAGCAGGTCCAGGATCACATGACGACCACCGGATTCGCGAGCACCTCCTTTGAACGGCTGAGCAACGGCCTGGCCGTGCTTTACTCCGGGAAGAAGCTCCGGCAGGTGGCCCCGTTGCGCAGCAAGGACAAGGGGATCGATAATGATTGACGATCCGTGAATATATTCAAGACCCCGAAAAAGAAGACAAAATGCCTGAGCAGGTAGAGTTGTCTGAATCTTTTCTGCTCCACACGTTCTCCCTACCACCCCCTCGCAACCTCCGTCCGGGAATTCTTCCCGTCTCCCGTGATTTTTCCTCACGCAAAGTATGCGATTTCCCTACAGACAGAGATGCTCAAAAGAGTAAACTCCAGTTACGTAGCCAGTGTGGTGGTGTGACAAGATAACCAAAACAAGGCGATATCCAAAATTGGAGGTTAAAGGAGACGTAAGAATCAATCGGCTGGGAGATCAGTGCCACCTAAGATCAACTCATAATTTCGTAAAGGAGAATGACTATGAAGACTTTATTGGCAAGCATTATTATCGGATTACTGAGTTTAAGTTCTGCATACGCTGAACAGCATAAAGACGTTTTTGTCGATTTTCAACTGAATAAGGACAAGGAACATTCTTATGCCTCCAAAGTAATGGGTAAGGACGTCTACGTCACCAAGGAAAGCAATGTTCCGAAATCCGTCACTGAAGAACCTCATGGATGGGAGAACATCGGCAGCGTTGATGATTTTATCGTCACTCGCGATGGCGATGTCCAGGCTGTATTGATTAATGTCGGTGGCTTTTTGGGAATGGGAGGCCGCACAGTGGCAGTAGATATGAAGGCCTTGGAAGTCGTGGGAAAAGAAGGTCAAGATGATTACTATTTCGTCCTCCCTGGAATCTCGAAAGAACAACTTAAAAATGCTCCTGAATACCAGGCTGAAGGGACCATGGGCCAAAGAGGCAGGGACAAACAAACTGATTCCGCGCGTACTCATCGGGCCATAGAAGTGGAACCTCAAGACGGATATCAGCGGGTATCATCTGGTCTTATCACCGCGGACGACCTGCAGGGCGCGAGTGTCTATGGCTCTAATAATGAAAGTGTGGCTGGTGTAGATGAAGTACTGATGACACATGAAGGTAAAGTTGAACGAATTGTCGTGAACGTAGGTGGTTTTCTCGGCATGGGCTCCCGCAACATAGCTATCGATATGAATGAAGTCGATATTCACAAGGATGCGAACAATGACGTTCGAGTCTATATCCCCATGAATGAGCAAGAACTGCGCCATATGCCAGAGTACAAAAGATAAAACTAACAGGTTGTTCCCTTCGACAATAATTCAGGACTGTCCAGGCACGGAAAAAATGTCGCCTGGACAGTTATTTGATTCAATTCATCGATCCGGAAGCATATCACACCTGAAATTCAATGGAGAAAAAAAATGAGAACCAATCAAATAATCGGCATTGCACTTTTGGTACTTGGCATCATACTACTCTTTTTTGGTTTTCAATCATCGCAAGGAGTTGATGATCAGCTTATGGAAACCTTCACCGGTCGTCTCACGGAATCCACCATGTTCTTATTGATCGCCGGTGGAGTTTCAATGGTCGTTGGTTTAGGTCTGCTGGTTTTCAAAAGGTGACAGAGGCAAGAGCAAGGGGAACAACCTGATCCTGTGAATCTGGATAGACCTTGCCGACTTCTATATCCGCGGCCTTGCCAAACCTGAGGTTGGTCTACCTGCACCTGTTGAAACGCTGAGTAGAGACACCGCTCAGATGCCGCATTCCATGAGAGAGGTTGCCTTCAGGTGTCTTGATGAGAAGGTGGTCGTGGTTGGTCATAAGACAGCATGACGCTGCGCTGCTAGACACATTTGAACACCAGGAAGAGTTTATCATGATGCGCCACGCCTTTTCGGTGATAATTGTTTTTATTTTTTTAAATATAAGTACGTTATCCTCGATTGCCGACATTTTTGCCGAGGAGACCGCCAATCCTCTTTCAGAGATGTCTTCGTCACACTCATCGAGCCGCTGGCCCAAAGCGACAAAGGCCTTAGCTAAGAATGCCTGCATTTTACAT
>SKYX01000291.1 GCA_007127655.1 Desulfonatronum sp. | reverse complement strand
GGCCAAAGGCCGTTTGGCGACCGCCGGACAGGACCAGCCACAGGTCGGCCAGATCGGCCAGGGGTTCCAGGTCGTGGCAGGCGATGATCTGGGTCAGGCCGGTGTCCCGATTGGCCTGGAGCATGGCCCGGATTTCCCGGATGCCCGGATAATCGAGTCCGGCAAAGGGTTCGTCCAGGAGCAGCAGTTCCGGGCGGCGCAACAGGGCCGTGGCCAGGCAGAGTTTGCGTTTCTGGCCGTGGGAAAGGGTATGCACCGGGGTGTCTGGTCCGGGCAGGTGCAGCCGGGCGGCCAGATCCAGGGCTTCGCCGCGGCGCTCAGGAGCCAGCCCCAGACAGATGTCCTCGTCGATGGTGGTCCCGATAATGGTCAGATCCGCCTCCTGGAGCACCAGGGCGGTTGTGCGCCGTACCGTCTCGCCGTCCTGAAGCGCGTCCTTTCCAGCGACCCGGATGGTGCCGGATGAAGGCGGCAGCAGTCCGGCCAACAGGGCGAGCAGCGTCGACTTGCCAGCTCCGTTGGGACCGACGAGGCCGAGGATTCGCCCTTTGTCGAGTTTGAAGCCTATGGCGCGGAGGATGGGGGCGGACGGTGCATAGGCGAAGTGGACCGAAGCGGCGCTGATCACCGCGGCAGCAACCCCCGTCCATGCATGATCCGCCAGGTGGCCACGGCCATGACCAGCTTGACCAGGTCTTGCAGGATGAACGGCAGGAAGCCGATGGTCAGGGCCTTGTGCCAGCCGATGTCCAGGACACGGATCAGGTTCAGCACCCCGCAGGCATAGAGCAGGGCCAAGCCTGCCAGCCCGGCCAGCAGGCCGAGAGCCCAGCCAGGTGTCTGTTCGGTCTTGCGGGCCTGGGTGAGCAGGCCGATGGCCCCGGCGGCCAGGACGAAGCCGATCAGATAGCCGCCCGTGGGGCCGAAAAGCACGGCCAAGCCGGATTTGCCCCCGGCGAACACGGGCAGGCCGATGCTCCCGGCGGCAACGAAGAGCAGGGCCGCGATCATCCCGTGGGGCCAGCCCAGCAGAAAACCGGCCAGCATGATGAACAAGGGCTGCATGGAAAAGGGCACCGGCCCCAGGGGGATGGACAAAAACGACCCCACGGCGATCAAGGAGGCCATCAAGGCGGTCCAGACCATGACGTGGAGGGATTGCAAGGAGGTGGTGGCGGGCATGGTGAGCGATTCTTCCTGGTTGAGGGTGATCAAAAAGGCCGCGTAACCAAAGTATGTTAAGAGACCTCTCAAGATCGCACAAGCCCCACTTTTCCTCCCTATTGCGCCACCACGGCCTTCCTGATCAGTTCGAACAGCGTCTCAACGTTCTCCAACCCTCCTTCATGATACAGCACCACCTGAACCCGGGCGTCGGGCAGGATTTTAACCAGATAGATTAGTGGGATTTCACCGGCGCCCACGGATTCGAACATGACTTGGCGTTCGTCGGGCAGGAGCGGATACGGCACTTGGTGCGAGCGCTTGAAGCGCAGCACGCTGCGCTGGGTGTCGCCCACGCCGATGCCGATCATTTTCAGGCGCGGTCCGAGTTCAGGGTCGTTGTGGAGCAGGGTGAACAGGCGGTTATACTGGTCCACCTCCTGGACGCACTGATAGCAGTTCTCGCCGTAGTACTTGAGCAGGACGAACTCCGCGGGCACGTCGGCCAGAAAGAAATGTGCCGATTCCTGCTCCAGGCCCAGGTAGGCATAGTCCTGGCTCCTATCCGCGACGGTGAGCACGCAGGGCGGGAAGTATTGACCCGGTTGGAGACGGTGGGCGCGGGTCTCGCAGACCTGAAGATCCGGGTAGGCCTCGCGCCAGGCAATGTATCCGGCGGGATAACGGATGACGTTGGCATATCCCAGGCGCACGGCCCAGGCAGCGGCGATCTCGCTGAGCAGTCAGCGGAAATCCCGGCAGTAGACCACGATGGGCCGGCCCTTGTCCGGTCCGAAGGTTTCCAGCATGGCCTGGCGACGCTCCGGGGGGAGGTCGCCCCGATCGCGCAGGTCCACGGGCAGGCTGACCGCCTCGGGCATATGCCCGGAGACGAACTCGTAGGCAAAGCGCACGTCCACCAGCAGCACGTCGGGGCGTTCATCCATCAGCCGACGCAGTTCCGGGGTGGTGATCAGGGTGTAGCCGTCCCGGTCCGCGGTGCGTTGGGCCTGGGTGAACAGGGGCGAGGTTTCTTCGGAGGCCAAGGCCGGGCAGGCGGTAATCAGCAAAAACAGGGAGATGGCCAGGGCTTTGAAACGGTTGGCGGTGTGGTTTCGATTCATGAGCATGGAAAGCCTCCCGTGTCGTGAAGTGAACAAAAAAGCCGTCCTCCCCCCGCGTACGGGGCTTGGACGGCCTGATTCTTTATCTCCTCGGGGGAATGGCGATCAGAGCGTTAGTTGATCGTGAATTCGCCCGCCGGGGTGTAACTGACGTTGGCATCGACATAGTAGACGTCTTTCAGGTCGGGACGCATGAACTGGAAGAGATAATAGGCCTCACCACTGCGCGCGCCCGTGGAGCAGATGAAGACGATGGGCTTGTCGTCCGTGCTGAAGGCCGCGATCTGGTCTTCGAGTTCGTTCACGGTCATGTTCAGGGCGCTGGGGATGTGTCCGGCGTTGAACTCGGCCGGGGAACGGACGTCGATGAGCTGGATGCTCTCCGGATTGTCCTTCATCAGCTGGACAAAGAAGTCGTTGTCAATGGTTCCTTCAGCCGAGCCGCTTTTCAGGGCGCCTTCCTCGGCAGGAGCCTTGGGCGCGGCCGGGGCCGCTACGGTCATGTGCGGACCGTCGGCGGTCCAGACCACGTAGCCGCGTTCCACCCACTCCGGATCCCCGGCGGGATAGACGGCCACATTGGTGTAGCCCAGAGCCTCGGCCTTCCAGGCGGACTGATGGCTCAAGGGGCAGTGCGTCCCGCCGCAATAGAAGATCAGCTTGGTGTTCTTGTCCGTTGGCAGGACCTCGGCGGCCATCCGGTCGAACTGGCTGTCCGGCAGGCTGACGGCGGTGGGGATGTGGCCCACGTCGTAGCGGGGCTGCTTGGGCCGGGAGTCGATGATCATCACGTCAGTCACCGGGGTGGCCGAGAGCACGGCCCGGGCCACGATGGGCCGGACGGTGTCGATGGTGATCTGGGTGTGGTAGGGTTCAGGCACCTGGGCCGGATCCAAATCGGGCAATGGGGTGCGCACGTCCCGGACGGTCCAGACCTGGTAGCCCAGCTTGACCCATTCCGGATCCCCGGCGGGATAGACGGCCACGTTGGAGTAGCCCAGGGCCTCGGCCTTCCAGGCTGACTGGTGGCTCAGGGGGCAGTGCAAGCCTCCGCAGTAGAACACCAGCAGGGCGTTCTTGTCCGCGGGCAGGACTTCCGCGGCCCGGCTGTCGAACTGGCTGTCCGGCAGGCTGACGGCGGTGGGGATGTGGCCCACGTCGTAACGGGGCTGCTTGGGCCGGGAGTCGATGATCATCACGTCCGTGGGCGGTTCGGTGCGCAGCATGGCCTCAAAAACCAGCGGTTTGACGAACTCAATGTCGACCAGGGTGTGGTAGGGTTCCGGAACCTGGGCCGGATCCAGGTCGAATTTCACGGTCCTGGGACCGTGATGCCCGGTGCAACCGGCCAGGAACAGGACCGCCAGGGCGGAGATGATCAGCCGCATGGTAATCGAATATTTTCGCATGTTCTCGCTCCTTTGGTTAATTGTGTCGCCGAGGGCGCGTGGTCCGGGGCATGATTTTCAATTTGAATTACGGAATTATTCAGAATTTGTTGACAAAACGCAACGCCTCCTTTCTGGCATCCGCTCGGTGGAGGGCGACCGGCCGGTCGCCTCTACGGCTGCATTGCAAGGCGTTTCAGGCAGGGGCTGTTCGCGAACCGCACCTACGCTTTCAACCTTCCACCTTTTTCCGGCTCCCTGCCACTTCCTCATACCACAGTTGATGATGGTGCTTGGCATAGTGCTCCGGAACGCTGCCGGTGAACATGGACTTGAAGGCCGGCTTTTCCTCCTTGGAAATGGCGGCCATGTAGATGTGCACCAGCATCCCGGCCGTCACCAGCCCCACGGCCAGGTAGTGGATGGTCCGGGACCAGGCCGCGGGATCAGGGTTGTTGAGCATGATTGGGGAGAGGAACATGATCGCGCCCGTGACCACGATCACGATTCCGCCCAGCACTGTGGCCTGGGCAAAGAGCTTCTGGCCGAAGTTGTAAAAGCCCTGGGGTGGCATGTCCGGGGTCATGCCAAAGCGTTTCAGCCCTTTCTTGCCCATGGTCATCTTCAGGTTCATCTTCATGAACCAGGTCATGTCTCTGGACGGGGAGACAGTGAAAACCTCTTTCAGGAACAGCCAAGTTTCCTTGGGCTTGAGCAGCACGTAGAGCACGAAGGCTCCGGCCCAGATCAAGCCCAGATACTGGTGGACGGCCATTAGGTTCTCGCCGCCGCCGAACAGGGCGCGCATCAGATTTGGCCACCACGCGCCCAGGGGGTTGAGCTGGTCGTTCTTGATCAACCCCAGGCCGGTGAGCAGCAGGGCGATCCAGCAAAAGGCGTTGAACCAGTGGATGAAAATGGACAACTTGTCATGGCGGTGAATCAGTTTCTCACTCATGGCATACACCTTTAGCAGTCCGTTGAAAAACTCCCAATTGCCGCGTCGCTGCAAAAAGTTCAAACTCTCACGTATGAATAAATACGCTTCGACCTTGAACTTTTTTTGCTCCTTGCTCTTGGGTTTTTTGAACGGACTACCGGATAAGGATTTTTCAACAGTTAGTCCTGCTTGGAGGCAGTTGGTTCAGAGTGTTTGGCTTCGGGCCCGTGCTCGTCGTCCCCCGGGTCCGGTGGATCTGGCGCAAAAGCCTGCTTGGCCCACATCCCGGCCACACCCAGGGCGGATAGGCCCACGGCAACCTTGACCAGGGGACTGACCAGCGAGGCCATGACCGAATAGGCCTGTGGATACTCGACGTCCCCGACCCAGTCCGCGGGTTCCGTGGTCGTGATGTAGTACAGGTTGGGCTGGGTATCGATATTTTTGCTGGTCACCCGTACCGTGGGCTTGTCCCGGAGCAACCGGGAGACTTCACTGTCCGGATCATTCAAGTCTCCGAAAACTCGGGCCTTGGTCGGACAGGTGTCCACGCAGGCCGGGGGGATGCCCCGGGCAAGGCGGCCGGCGCTGAAGCAGAAGTCGCACTTGTCCGGAACGCGTTTTTCCGGATGCCGGAACCGGGCCCCGTAGGGGCAGGCCCGAACACAGTTGCCGCAACCAATGCACAGCGGTTCGTTGACGTGGACGATCCCGGTTTCCCGGTCCTTGAAGGTGGCCCCGCTGGGGCAGGCCGTGACGCAGGTGGGTACGTCGCACTGCATGCACCCGCCGGGCTGGAAATGGGTCCGGGTCAGCTTGCCCAGGGAAAAGTCCGGCTTGGTTTGCTTGATCCAGTTGCGCCAGTATCCTTTGGGCACGTTGTTCTGGACCTTGCAGGAGACCATGCAGCCCTTGCAGTCGATACAGACGGAAGAGTCCACGACCATGGCATATTTTTTCATCAGCCCACCTTCCTGCTCACGGTTACAAAGGTCTCATGCATGGCCATGTTTCCGGAGATGTAGTCCACGTGATCCTCCAGGACCTCGGCAATGCTGGCCCCTCGGTTGTGGACCAGACGCTGGCCAGGGGAGAGCGCCCCAAAGCCCGTGGCCATGTACACGGTGTCCTTTTCAATACCTTCAAAGAATTTCAAGGCCAGTTCCACCCGGGCGACACCGCTGGTCACGAAGACCCGCTCCTCGTCGCGAAAGCCCATCCGCGTGGCCGTTTTGGGATGAATCCACAGGGTGTTTTCTTCCTCGAATTCAATGAGCAGGGCGTTGTTGGTGTTGCTGTGGGTGAAAAAGGCCGTACGGCCCACCACCAGCCGGAGTTTGCCCTGTTCTTGGCGCGGCGGCTTGTACGTCGGCATGGGGTCCAGGCCCATGTTGGCGTAGCGCTGGTTGTAGAGTTCGATCTTCTGGGCCTGGGTCTTCAAGGGCACGTCGAAGTAGATGCCGTAAACCTTGCTGGGGTTGTAGTAGACCCCGTCTTCCTTGATGGCCTGGGCCGCCTCGGGGATGCTGGCCAACTGCCATTCCCGGTACTGGTCGATGCTGAAGTCGAAGGTTTCCGGGAAGCCCAGGCGCTTGGACAGCTCCGTACAGATCCAGCGGATGTCCCGGGACTCGTACATCGCCGGAACTACTGCATCGCGCCAGATGGCGCAGGCGCAAGCCGAAGAGCCCTGCAGGGCCGAGACCGGATCGTCGCGTTCCAGGAAGCTGGGGGAAGGCAGGAGCAGGTCCGAGTACCAGGCCGTGTCGGTCATGGCGATGTCCGCGTTGACGATGAAATCCAGATGGTCGAGCATCTCGATGGTCTTGTTCCGGTTGGCCGCGGTCTGCATGAAGTTGGTCTTGAAGGTGAACCAGCCCCGGATGGGGTAGGGCTCTCCCTTGATGATCGCGTCGCGCATCAGCTTGAACGAGCCCTCGTGATGGATCAGGCCCGGCGCCATGCCGTGATCGATGCGGTCGTCCGGGTTGTCGTCGTACCAGGGGATGTCGAAGTACGGAGCCCGCACACCTACTTCCCGGGAGGCCAGGACTCCGCCGGGCCGGTCCCAGTTAGCCAACAGGGCGTTGACAATGGCCATGGAGCGGCGAATCTGGGAGGAGTCCTCATAGTCCGACGTCCGTCGGCCGGGGTAGATCATGGCCGTGGGAGCCGCGGCGGCGATTTCTCGGGCGATGCGCCGGATGTCTTCAGCAGGAATGCCGGTCTCGGTGGCGGCCCATTCCGGAGTGTACTTGCGGACATGGGCGCTCAGTTCGTCCAACCCGAAAAGCATGTTCGCTGCGAACTCACGGTCATACAGCTCTTCGTGGATGATCACATGGGCCAGGGCCAGGAAAAAAGCCATGTCCGTATGCGGACGGATGGGGTGCCACTCGTCGGCCATGGCCGCGGTTTTGGTGTAGCGCGGGTCCAGGACGACCATTTTGCAGCCGTTTTTGCGGGCTTCCATCAGGTCGATGGTGTCCGGGGTGATGATGGCCTCGTAGGGGTTGGCCCCGGCGACGATGATGTACTTGGTGTAGAGCACGTCCGCGTAGGGGGTCTCGCCGAAGGTGTCCAGGTAGGCCCGGTGGTTGCTGAGCAGACAGAGGGTTTCGTGGGAAGTGATGTTGTAGGAGCCGAAGACCTCGGCAAAACGGATCAGGAACTGGGACTGCATGTCCGAGCCGGGGGAGAACATCACTCCGCAACGGGTGTACTTCTCGGCGATGCGCTCGAACTGTTCAGCAGTGTGATCCAGGGCCTGGTCCCAGGTGATGCGCTGCCATTTGCCCTCACCCCGGGCGCCCTTGCGCAGCAGGGGGTGCTTGAGTCGGTCCGGGTCGTAGATGTGCGCCGTGGCCGCGTTGCCTCGGGCGCAGAGCATGCCCCGGGATTTGAGAAATTTTGGGTTGGGGTCCAGTTTAACCACCCGACCGTTCTGAACACGGGCGATCATTCCGCACCGGTTGAAACACATGTCGCAAGCCGTAAAGTGGTCGGTGATCGACCCGGCCTGGGGAGCCGGGGCCGCGGCGTGTCCAGTGGATACCAGGCCCTTGAGGGCCGGTACACCGGCCGCGGCGGTCATGGCCGCGGCGGATGCCCTGAGAAAATTACGCCGTGAAAGTGTTTTTGTCGTCTCATCCATGCCAGGCTCCTCTTGGGACAGCGCCCGAGTTCAGATCGATATGCTGAACCCGGGCACACATCCGGAGTCGGTTCGTGGTTCACTAGCCGGAGTGGCGGCTAAGCCTTGGATCGTAGGCTCTTGAGTGGTCAGATAGTATCGTTTTACCCGCACCTTTCAGGGGTCGGAGAGTCCTGGGCGCCATTATACATGTACTGGAAGATGTCCAGCCGATCCTGTTCCGAAAGCTTCTCTCCCCAGTGTTCAACACAAGGCATTTCAGTGTAGGCGTCGAAAGCCGCTTTCCAATCGGCCTGGGTCTTGGAGTCTGGGCCAAGGTATCCAGCGGGAACCGCGCCCACGGGGTTTTCCATGTGGCAGGGGCGACATTCCTGGCGGAACAGGAACCGGCCCTTTCGGGCGTTGCCGGCTTCCGCGGCCACGGAAATGCCGATGTAGGATGCCAGAATCACCGCGACGCCGATGCCCATCAGTGTTTGCTTTCTCATGTCCGTCTCCTTTGGGTGGTTATATGATTTTGGTTGATGATGTTGTCGTTCATATGTTCTTCCATTTTAAGCAGGATGTGTGCCAATCTGTAGTATGTTGCCATAAGCTTTTGAATGGTATATGTTTTATCTTCTGGCCTCCTGGTTTTCGCCCTCGCTCGGCAACTTGAGGGGCTTGTTTTGCATTGACAGGTGTTTAATCATGTTCATCATGGTGATGAACATCCGCAAGGTGAGACGATGTTCTTTCAGTCTTATGGAAACAGTACGCGACTTTGGAGAGATAATGCAACCGGCAAAACTATTTGAGAAAGCCTTTCAGTCTGGAAGTCCGGGGCAGGGCCAATCCGGACTGTTCCCGCCGTTTGACGCGCACTGGAGGCAGATCCTCGAAGTCATGCAGGAGGGGCTGCTTTTGGTGGATGCCAACGGGAACATCAAGCTGGTCAACAAGGCTCTTGAGGATATCACCGGCTATTCCCGCGAGGAACTGATTGACTCCTCCTGCGCGATTTTCAATTGCGACGCTTGCAAGCGCGTTCGCTCCGACGCCCGTCACGCCTGGTGCAAGCTGTTTGAAAAAAGAGAGTTTGTCCGTAAAAGATGTCACATCATGCGCAAGGACGGCACATACGTACATATTCTGAAAACGGCTTCCGTGCTCTATGGTGATGACGGTCAACCCTTTGGGGCCGTGGAAACCTTGACCGACGTTTCCGAGTTGGACCGCAAGGAGCATGAGCTCCAGCAACTTTCCCGGCTGCTGGACGAGCGAACCATTTTTCACGGCATGGTCGGTCGTTCCGCGAAGATGCAGAAAATTTTCCGATTGATCGAGAAGGCCGCCCAGAGCGACGCGCCGGTGTTCATCTGCGGCGAATCCGGGACGGGCAAGGAACTGGTGGCCAGGGCCATCCACGACCTGGGGCCGCGATCCGAGGAGCCTTTCGTGCAGTTCAACTGCGCGGCCTTGAACGAATCCCTGTTGGAAAGCGAGCTGTTCGGCCACGTCAAAGGGGCCTTTACCGGCGCGTTCCGTCATCGCCAGGGCCGGTTCGAGGCGGCCCACGGCGGGGACATCTTTCTGGACGAGATCGGCGACCTGCCCATGTCCGTCCAGGTCAAGCTGCTCCGCGTTCTGGAGACCAAGACCTTCGAACGGGTGGGGGATAACCGGCAGCTTTCCGTGGACGTGCGGATCATCACCGCGACCAACAAATACCTTCCGAAGTTGATTTCCGAAGGCCTGTTTCGCGAGGACCTGTTCTACCGGATCAACGTCGTCCCCATCCGCCTGCCCTCGCTGCGCGAGCGCCGGGACGACATACCATTGTTGGCGGATTTTTTCATCCAGCGACTACGGGCCAAGAGCGAAAAGAATATCAAGGGCCTGAGTCCCATGACCTTGGGCATGTTCATGAGCTATTCCTGGCCCGGCAACGTCCGCGAACTGAAGAGCGCTCTGGAGTACGCCTTTGTACTGGCCGACCACGGGCAGATCGAGCCGGAGCATCTGCCCGTGGACATCCAGGTGCCGGTGCCCACCAAGGGCCCGACGGAATCCGTCGTCGCGGCTTCCTGTCCCGCGGAAAACGACCAGAAGAACCAACTGGTGGAGGCCTTGCGCCGTGCGGGCGGCAACAAGTCCGAGGCCGCGCGGATGCTGGGCATCAACCGGGTGACCGTGTTCAACCGGATGCGCAAGTATGGCATTGATATGAAAACCGTGATCCAGGTGTAGCCATGGACCTGACCCTGGCCCTGACCCCCATAGGCTTGGTTCGTTCGGCGCTCAAGCGTCTGGAAGACTGCCCCAAGCAGGGGCTGGAGAACGGCCCCACGGCCCGAATCGAGGTCAACGCGGCGTTTCGTGAGGCCCTGGATGGCCTGGCCCTGGGCGCGGAGATCCTGGTGTTCACCTGGATGCACCTGGCCGAGCGGGACCGTCTGACCGCCAGGGCTCGAGGCAACCCGGACAACCCCCTGCAAGGCGTCTTCGCCCTACGCTCGCCCCATCGTCCCAACCCCATCGGCCTGCACCAGGTCCGGATCGTCGGTCTGGACGCAAAACGGGGAGTGCTGGACGTCTTCCCCCTGGAAGCCGTGGACGGAACCCCGGTGGTGGACATCAAACCGGTTCTGGTACGGGGCCGCGGCGAGGGTACGCCCTACGGCCTGCCCTGGGGGCCGCGGATCAGCGCACGGGAGGCGGGGCTTATCCGCGAGGCCGGGAGTCGGTCCTGGCAGCGGGGGCTGATGGCCGGACTGAACGGGAACATCAGCCTGCGCCAAGGCGATTCCATGATCATCACGGTTTCCGGGAGCGCCAAGGGACGGCTGCGGCCCGGGGACCTGGCCCTGGTTAACCTGGCCTCCGGAGCGGCGACCGGCCCGGGCCAGCCCTCCACCGAGGCGGCCCTGCACCGGGCCGTGTACGCGGCCCAATCCAAGGCTCAAGCTGTACTGCACGTTCATCCGCCCCACTTGTTGGCCTTGAGTTTGGCCAAACCCCAGGGCGATCTAGTGACGCTGCCGCTTTTCGAGGCGGACGTCTGGTCCCGGAAGATGATCCGCCTGGCCCCGCTCCAGCCCGGGTGCGAGGCCCTGGCCAAACAGGTGGGCCGGGCGGCCATGGCCTATCCGGCCTTGTTCATGGAGCGGCACGGCCTGGTCTGTTGGGGGCGGGATATGGACGAGGCTTTGGCTCTGGCTGAGGAACTGGAGAGCCTGGCCCGGATCGATGTGCTGCATCGGAGCATGGCGGGCAAAAGTTGACTTCCCAGGCCGGAATCGTGAACATCAAAAATCCGTTTATCCGAACATTCAAGCCCAAAGGAGTCCATCATGAAAGCCCTTGTCGTCTACTATTCGATGTACGGACACATTCACACCCTGGCCGAGGCCATGGCCCAGGGGGTCGCTCAGGTTCCCGGAGCGACGGTTGAACTGCGTCGGGTTCCGGAAACGCTCCCCGAAGAGGTGCTCGCCAAGATGGGCGCCTTGGACGCCCAAAAGAAACTCTTGACGGTCCCGGTCTGCACCGTGGACGAGCTGGCCGAGGCCGATGCCGTCATCTTCGGCACCCCGACCCGGTTCGGCAATATGTGCGGCCAGATGCGCCAGTTCCTGGACGCCACGGGCGGGCTCTGGGCCGGAGGCCAGCTGATCGGCAAGGTCGGCAGCGTGTTCACCAGTTCCGCCACCCAGCACGGCGGCCAGGAATCCACCATCCTGACCTTCATCCCCTTCCTGATGCATCAGGGCATGGTGGTGGTCGGCCTGCCCTATTCCTTCCAGGGCCAAATGCGCATCGACGAAATCACCGGCGGCTCTCCCTACGGCATCTCCACCATCGCCGGTGGCCAGGGCGAACGCATGCCCAGCGAAAACGAACTGGAAGGCGCCCGCTTCCAGGGACGCCATGTCGCTGAAATAGCGACGAAACTGGCCAAGCCGTAATCCATTGCCCAACGACCCGGAAAAAAATCTTTCAACCCACTTGACTTCTCCGGCTATTTGAATAGATTCCGGCTCTTCGCACGGGGCTGTAGCTCAGCTGGGAGAGCGCTTGAATGGCATTCAAGAGGTCAGCGGTTCGATCCCGCTCAGCTCCACCAAGAAAATCAAGGGTTTAAGCAGAAATGCTTAAACCCTTTTTTCGTTCCCACCATTTTCATTCCCACTTCTTTCCAACCTTGGCTCCCTCCTGGTGCATCGACCACATCCGTATTTTATACGGGGCAGGATGATCAGCATCGACCTGGACAACGCCGCACTTGATGCACCACCCGGACCAGGACCAGGAACCCCGCAAAGGATTCCTTGCCCGGCAGTTTGGTCGCTGAAGCCCATTAACATAGGGCGCAATTGGGGCAAATTCGCGTCCTAGTCTTACCTGCCTCTCTACCACCCCGAGGGAACGAGGGCCTTCCTGGGCAAATATGAGGGCGCAAAAAAGCCCCATGCGCTTGTTATGGAGCATGGGGCTTATCTGGCCTTGTCTCCCGCAGGCAGGCCGAAAGGTTGCGTAAGGTCTTTTGTTACCCGTTGGCGGGCGCTTGGGGCAACGTGTTGGAGCGATCCGGGCCGGACGCTTTTGTCCGTGCCTGCCGGGAACGTTGCTCACGTCGGGCGTATTCTTCGCGGATGATCGCCGCAGCCTGGACCTCGATGTCCTTCCTATCCTCGGGGGAAAATTCCGCGAGCACCTCTCTAAGATTTCTTGCCATGGCTCACCTCCTTCCTGGGGATCAGGGTCAGTTGCTTCGTGGCCTTGGTTTTGGTGGTCGGTGTCGTGGTCCGGAATGTGGGCATGGACGTGGGTGTCGTGGTCTGCATGAGCATCCTCCTCCTGCTGCTGGTGAACGTGGTCCACCACATTGCCATCCGGTCCAACCCGAGGGCAACGTCAGTCTGGGCCAGGGAGCAGGAGCAGGACGACCAGCCCACGCCGGACGCTGGGCTGTGGGCTGCATCATGCTTGATCATGCGCACGGGCGCGGGGCCGGAGCCACCCTGCTGACAAACACCCCCCCT
>SKYX01000349.1 GCA_007127655.1 Desulfonatronum sp. | reverse complement strand
CGGTGCATCAAGAGCTGTCCCGTGAGCGTGGACATCCGGGAAATCGTGACCAAGGCCATGGCCCATCAACCACCGGCTGTCGAGGAGGCCGCGAAATGACCCAGAACCCGAAACAGTCGCCGCTGATGGCCAATCCCTATCTGCCGGAGATCGGCACAATCATTGAGACGATCCAGGAAACGCACAACATCAAAACCTTCCGGATCGTCCTGGGCAGCGAAGAGCGGATGCAAAACTTCCACTACGAGCCGGGTCAGGTGGGACAGTTGTCCGTGTTCGGCATTGGCGAGGCCACTTTCGTGATCAACTCCCCGCCCACGCGCAAGGAGTACCTGCAGTTCAGCGTGATGCGCGCCGGCGAGGTGACCACCAAGCTGCATTCCCTGTCCAAGGGTGACCGGATCGGCGTACGCGCCCCGCTGGGCAACGCTTTTCCTTACGAGTCCATGAAAGGCAAGGATATTGTCTTCATCGGCGGCGGAATCGGCATGGCCCCGCTACGCACCTTGCTGCTGTTCATGCTGGACAACCGCGAGGACTACGGCAAGATCCGTGTGCTCTACGGCGCACGCAGCCCCCAGGATATGGCCTTCAGCTACGAACTGCCCGAGTGGCTGGAACGCAAGGACTTGGAGACCGTGTTGACCATCGACCGGGAGGCCGAGGGCTGGGAGCACAAGGTCGGGCTGATCCCCAACGTGTTGCTGGACATGGCCCCCAAACCCAAGAAGGCCGTGGCCGTGACTTGCGGTCCGCCGATCATGATCAAGTTCACCCTTCAGGCACTGAAGAAGCTGGGCTTCAAGGACGATCAGATCGTCACCACCCTGGAGAAGCGCATGAAATGCGGCGTGGGCATTTGCGGACGCTGCAACATCGGAACAAAATACGTCTGCGTGGATGGCCCGGTGTTTACCTACGAGCAGTTGCGCGAACTTCCCAACGAGCTGTAAACTCTGTTGGGAAGATCAGAAGGTGCGAACGTCAGGTGATGAGAGGCATTCGTGCCCCGGCTTGGCATACGCCCGAACCGAGTGTTGTCAGGACCGGGACGGAGAGGTAGCCGATGCTTAATGACCCGAAACAAGGAGCAATGTTATGGCGGGATTTTTTCAGGCGGCCGAGATTGCGGAAGCCGCAGTAAATATCGAACAAGAGGGGCAGGTTTTCTATACGAACGCAGCCCATGCCGCGAAGAACCCGGATGTGAAAGACTTTTTCCTGTTTTTTGCCAAGGAAGAGGCTCGGCACGAACAATTTTTTCAGGAGTTCAAGGAACGGCTGGGAAAGGTCGAATTGCCGGCCTGGAGCACGACGGAAGAGTACGGGCTCTACTTGCAGGCCCTGATTGACTCCCACTCGATCTTTTCCCCGGATTTGCAAAAGCGGCTGGCCGAAGCCGCAAGTGAAAACGAAGCCATTCGTCTGGCCATGGGCTTTGAAAAAGACACGATTTTATTTTTCATGGAAATGAAGGAACTGGTCCCGGATTCGGAAAAGAAGTTCGTGTCCCAGTGCATCGACGAGGAGCGCTCGCATCTGCGAAAACTCGCGAAGATGCTGACGTAGCGAGCCGTGCCCGTCCCCGTTCACGACAGACTTTTGCTGGATTCTCGAGGACGAGTTCGTGTACGTGCACGGGGACGGGGGACGAGATCACGAACATGTATGAGCACGAGGACGAATACGATACATGCTGACGAACCGCTGGTATGATTTGCGTTTGAGTCAGACATGGCGACTGCGGACTGGCTGCCCACTTGCTTACATCCCGGTTATCGGGACGTAAATTGACGCTGCTGGATGGATATTCAGCGGTCCGGCAAATTGGCGGAGTGTTTTTTGCTTGCAGGCATAACATATTCAAGGAGGTACTTCGATGGACAAGATTTTGCGGATTGATGTTGGCGCACAGGGTGGTCCCAAGGCGACCGTGGAGCCGGTGGGCGACTACGCGGGCATGGGCGGTCGGGCCATGACCAGCATGGTCGTGTACAAGGAAGTTCCGGCAGATTGTCACCCCTTGGGGCCGGAAAACAAGCTGGTTATCTCCCCTGGTCTGATGAGCGGCTCGGCGGCCTCCTCATCCGGCCGGATTTCCGTGGGCTGCAAGAGCCCCCTGACCGGCACCATCAAGGAATCCAATGCCGGCGGCACCGCTGCCCAGGCTTTGGGACGCCTTGGCTACGCTGCGGTGATCCTGGAAGGTGAGCGTCAAGGCGACGACATGTACAAAGTGTTCATCGACGACCAGGGTGTGAAGATCGAAAAGGCCAACGAACTGAAGATGCTGCCCAACTACGATCTGATCGACAAGTTGAAGCCTGTTTACGGGGAAAAGGTTTCGGTGATCTCCATCGGCACGGCCGGGGAAATGCGCTTTTCCAACTCCTCCATTGCCGTGACGGATCCGGAATTCCGGCCCACCCGGCACTGCGGGCGCGGAGGCGTCGGCGCGGTCATGGGCTCCAAGGGTATCAAGTGCATCGTGGTGGACGCTTCCAACACCAAGATGCGTCAGCCCGTGAATCCGGAAGGCTTCAAGGAAGCCAACCGCAAGTTCGTGGAAGGGCTGAAGCAGCATGCCGTCACTGGCCAGGGCCTGCCGACATACGGCACCAACGTCCTGACCAACGTGCTCAACGAAGCCGGCGGCTACCCCACCTACAACTTCCGTGAAGGCCGCTACAAGCACCACCAGAACCTGTCCGGCGAACTCCAGGCCGAGAACATGAAGAACCGCGAAGGCGGCCAGGCCACCCACGGCTGCCACCGCGGCTGCGCCATCCAGTGCTCCGGGATTTACACGGACAAAGACGGCAACTACATGACCAAGCAGCCGGAATACGAGACCGTCTGGTCCCACGGCGGCAACTGCGGCATCGACGACTTGGACGTGGTGGCCAAGCTGGACTACCTGGACGATAACTACGGCCTGGACACCATTGAAATGGGAGTGGCCATCGGCGTGGCCATGGAAGCCGGGGTGATCGAGTTCGGTGACGGCGAAGGGGCCATCAATCTGGTCCACGAAGTGGGCAAGGGCACCCCGTTGGGCCGCATTCTGGGCGCCGGCACGGCGACCACGGCCCGTTGCTTCGGCCTGGAGCATGCCCCTGTGGTCAAGGGGCAGGCCATGCCCGCCTACGATCCGCGTTCGGTCAAGGGCATCGGCGTGACCTACGCCACGTCCACCATGGGCGCGGACCACACTGCCGGGTATGCCGTGGCCACGAACATCCTCAAGGTCGGCGGCGACGTTGATCCTCTGAAGGTTGAAGGCCAGGCCGAACTTTCCCGGAACCTGCAGGTGGCCACCGCGGCCCTGGACGCCACGGGCTACTGCCTGTTCATTGCCTTCGCCATCCTGGATCAGCCCGAAACCTTCAACGCCATGGTTGATTCCATCAACCAGATGTACGGTCTGACCATGACCGGCGACGACGTGGTCGCCCTGGGTCAGAAGATCCTGAAGATGGAGCAGGAGTTCAACAAGAAGGCCGGCTTCGGTCCGGAACATGACCGTCTGCCCCGCTACTT
>SKYX01000403.1 GCA_007127655.1 Desulfonatronum sp. | reverse complement strand
GGGCGAACTGCGCACCTTGATCATTTCCGAACTGGGCCTGGATTTCGGTGAGACGTCGATCCCGGATGAGGGCCGCCAAAAGCTGCGCCGGATAATCCTTCTGGCGGAGTTCGCCTCCGCCGTCCCCGTTGTCGACCGCCCTCAGGCCCTGGCCGCGATGGAACTGCCCCAAAATCCCGTCCAACTGGATGCGTTGCGGCATCTTTGCGAGACGTGGCGCAATCGGGTGGACCTCCGGGACGGTTACGTCCAGGCGGCACGCGACGTGGAGGATGCCTTGGGTCTTGGCCGATTGTCCCTTGATCCCGCGCACCTTGCGAATCTGGAGACGTTTCCGGGCATCGAGACGCCGCTGCTGCGATCCGCGCAAAGCGCACTGCTTCAAGGCCGGATCAGCGAGGCCCTGGGCCTTGCCGAAACGCGAGGCCGGTCCTTCTGGAGTCGAGAGGCGCCGGAGGTGTTTTTCAAGTGGGCGGCCCTTTCCCTGGCCTGCCAGGTTCTGAGCAAGGCGGCGGGCATACGGGAGCAGATCAAGAGCCGGGATTTCACAGCCGCAGAGATGATGCGGGCCTACGCGCTCTTTTCCGAACCCTGGATGATGGTGGACCGCCTGCACCGCCACTGGGAAGGCCGTTTGCTCAACCTTGATCTCGAGATCCTGGAGGATGACGATTTCGAGAAGGTCACGGTCATGGTTCGCCGGGTGTATGCCGATCTGGTCGACGAAATGAACCGGATCTTTGTTCACCGCTTTCATGACGATGGGTTTGTCGTGCAAGGCGTCCTTGCCCAGCGATGGATTTTCAGCGAACGGGTCGCACCGCTTCTGTCCGCGAAGCACAAGACCGCCTATCTGCTGGTGGATGCCCTGCGTTATGAAATGGCCGATGAACTGCTTGACGGGATGGACAAGGATTTCGAGACGTCCCTGGAACCGGCCATGGGCGCTCTGCCCTCCACCACCCCCGTTGGCATGTCCGCCCTGTTGCCCGAGGCGGAACACGGGCTGCAAGTCACTCTGGCCAGGGGACGTTTGAGCGTACTCGTGGGAGGACGGGTCGTGGGGGATCGCAGGAGTCGCCTGACCTGGCTGGATGAGCAGGTGCCAGGAAAGGTCGAAGCGTTGCGCCTGGCCGATGTGTTGCGCCTCGGCGCAAAACGGAAGAAGGAGTTGAAAGCGGCGGACCTGATCGTGGTCACGTCCCAGGAGATTGATCAGCTCGGGGAAGAAGGGGAAGACCATCTGGAAACGCGGCGCTGGATGGACGACATCCTGGAGCAGCTACGCCGCTCGATCCGCATCCTGGCCAGACTGGGCGTGGAGCGGTTCATTCTTGCCGCGGATCATGGCCACCTCTTCACGGACCGGCTCGATCCCGGAATGCTGATGGATTCCCCCGGCGGGAACGTGGCTGAGCTGCATCCGCGAGTCTGGATCGGCAAGGGCGGCACGGATGCCGAGGGTTCGCTTCGGGTCCCTGCCGGCGCTCTGGGCTATCCGGGCGACCTGGAGTTCTCGTTCCCGAGAGGGCTGGCCTGTTATCGGGTTAAAGGCGGTGTGGGCGGGTATTTTCATGGCGGCATCTCCTTGCAGGAGTTGGTGATTCCGGTTGCTTCCCTGCGTCCCAAGGCAGCCACCTCCACGGGTTCGACAACGGCCAAGGTCGGTCTGAGCATGGGCAAGCCCGTCATCACCAATCGTTTTTTTTCCATGGTCGCAACCCTGGGAGTGCATGGATTTCTCGCGCCGGATGAGGTCATGGTCCGGGCGGTGGTGCTTTCCGGTGACCGGGAAGTCGGGTTTTGCGCCATGGCCGCTCAGGGCTATGAGGAAGGGACGAGGGAGATCGTTCTGAGGCCTGACGCGCCCAACGCCTTGACCTTCATGCTTTCCGAGGACAGGGGCGTTGAGGCCGTGACCATAAGGATACTGGACTGCCGGACACAGCTTGTGTTGGCCTGCATGTCGGATATTCCGGTGAAGCTGGGGATGTGATGATGGACGATGCGCTGGATCGAAAGGCGACGGAAGTTTTCGCGGGCAAGGTGGTCAGGAAGGACCTGGTCCGAAAAATCAAGGTGGGCGCCAATGTGCCGGTCTTTGTCTTGGAATATCTCCTGGGCAAGTACTGCGCCACCGATGATCCCGCGGCCATTGAAGCCGGGCTGCGCGTGGTGAACAATATTCTGGCCGACAGCTTCGTCCGCCCCGAGGAAGCCAACAAAGCCCAGGCCCTGGTCAAGGAGAAGGGCAGACACTCCTTCATCGACAAAGTGAAGGTCCGGTACCTTTCCCACGACGACAAGTACTGGGCTGAGCTGGTGAATTTCGGGAACAAGTATCTGCATGTTCCGGATCGACTCGCTCGGGAGTACGACCGGTTGCTGATGGGCGGGGTCTGGGCCCAGGTGGAAATCCGTCATCAGTATGATGAGGAGGCCCGAGGGTGGCGCAGTCCGTTCTGGATCGAGGAGTTCACGCCCATTCAGTTGGCCAGCTTCAGCCTCGAGGATTACAGGGCCGCCCGCTCCCAGTTCAGTGTCGATGAGTGGATCGATCTGCTCCTGCGCAGCGTCGGGTTTGAGCCCGACCGGTTTTCGCGCAGGCAAAAGCTGCTTTTTCTCCTGCGTCTCGTTCCTCTGTGTGAAAGCAACTACAATCTTGTTGAACTTGGGCCCAGGGGCACGGGCAAGTCCTTTGCCTACCAGGAGTTGAGCCCCTATGCCATTCTCCTGACCGGGCCGACCACCGTGGCCAATCTGTTCTACAACATCGGGTCCGGCAAGATCGGTCTGGTGGGGCTCTGGGATGCCGTCGGGTTCGACGAAGTGGCGGACCTGCAGAAGATGCCCAAGGAGGTGGTCACCACGCTCAAGACCTATTGCGAATCAGGGTCCTTCGCCAGGGGCAAGGAGGCCCTGGCCGGGTACGCCTCCATCGCCATGTTCGGCAATACCAACCAGCCCGTGGAGGTCATGGTCCGCTCCTCGCATTTGTTCATGCCCATGCCGGAGGTGATCCGGGACGATCTGGCTTTTTTGGATCGAATCCACAGCTATCTCCCGGGCTGGGAGATCCCCAAAATGCGCATGGAGTTTTTCACGGACCATTACGGGTTCGTCGTGGACTACCTGGCCGAGGCCTTGCACGAACTGCGGCGGCACAATTTCACGGAGTTGCCGGACAGGCATTTTTCCTTCGGAGACCATCTCAATGCCAGGGATGTGAAGGCGGTGCGCAAAACGGTGTCCGGGCTGGTCAAACTGATTCATCCGGCCGGAGAGGCTGGCCGGGAGGAACTGGTCGAACTGCTGGAGCTGGGTTTGGAAAGCAGACGTCGGGTCAAGGAACAGTTAAAAAAAATCGGTTCCTTCGAATACCATCAGACGTCCTTTTCCTACCGGGATCGCGACACATTGGCCGAGACCTTCGTGGGCGTGCCGGAAGAGGGAGGGCGCAACCTGATTTCCTCCGATCCGTTGGCCCCGGGGTGTCTCTATGCGGCGTCAGTGGATGGAGAGGGGAAGGTCGGTTTGTATCGTATTGAAGTCGGGGTG
>SKYX01000178.1 GCA_007127655.1 Desulfonatronum sp. | reverse complement strand
TGGGCGAGCCCCTGCCCTCGCTTTTTTTTCAGCCCGAACCCGACCAGCCCCTGGAGGTCCGGGCCGTGGTCGCCGCCGCGTCCCCGGTCCCGCGACCCGGCAGCGTACCCTACGCCGACCACATCCTCAGCCTGCACCTGGTGGACCTGGAGCACGACGGGGCCCTGCTTGCCGATCCCCAGACCGTGGTCTATACGTGGGGCATGCGGGTCAATGTCTGGACCCCGGCGGCCCGCCTGCGCCCCGGAGACGAGGTGAGCATTCGGCTCCGGGCCTGGACGGACGTCGCCGACACCTACGACGGGATCAATCGCAGTGAGTTGGATGATTTCGCCTTGCAATTGGAAGAACCGACATGGGGAGAGATTTTGGAATGACGCAACTATGGACTACGAAGATTGGACGATGGGCTGAAGGACAACGTGTCGGGAAGAATACAACCGCAACGCAGCATTTTCTAAAGACTCGTTGTTCCTGGCGACTTCTGACAGCCGTGGTCGGCATTTTTGTCTTGCTCGCCGCCGCGCCGCCGCTCCAGGCAAAAGATTCGTCTGCGACACTTTTTTCCGAATCGGCCAGACTGGCTGGCGAGGCTCGCGAACAAGGCACCATGGCCATCCAGGGGCTGGACGGATGGTTGTTCTTCGATCAGGAACTGGACCATGTCGCCTCGGGCAGGTTCTGGGGCGACCGGGCCGCCGAGGTCAGCCGGGCAACCAACCCGGAATTCGCCGACCCTCTGCCGGCCATTCTGGATTTTCACGTCCAGCTTCAGACCGCAGGCGTGGAGCTGCTTTTGGTCCCAGTTCCTCCCAAGGCCATGATCTATCCCGACTTTGTTTCCGAAATCATGGCGGAACGTTTATCCAAGAGCAATCCACTTCTGCGACTGGACCCGGCACACCAGGAGTTTTACGCACTTTTGCGCGATCACGGCGTTCCAGTGCTCGACCTGACCAATGTGTTTATCCAGGAACGCCTTGCCGACCAGGGCCCGCTATACTGCCGCCAGGACACTCACTGGTCCGGCGTGGGGTGCGTCGTCGCGGCCCGAGAAATCAGCGCCCTTGTCCGGGAAATGCCATGGTACGCTGAGGTCGCGGCCAACGAGTTCAACCAGCGATGGCAAGACGTTGAAATCTCCGGGGACCTGTGGCGAGCCCTGGATAAACCGGAACTGGAGCGGGAAACCGTCAGCCTGCGTCAAGTGGGACGTGAAACGTCCATGGGCCAGGAGCCTGTGGAGCCGGACCAGGCCAGCCCGGTCATCCTGCTCGGCGACAGCCACAATCTGGTCTTTCAAGCTGGCGGGGACATGCACGCCCGTGGCGCTGGACTGGCCGACCAACTGGCCCTGGAACTGGGCCTGCCCGTGGACCTCATCGCCGTACGCGGTTCCGGCGCCACCCCGGCTCGGATCAATCTCTTTCGCCGGGCCCAGCGCAATCCGGACTACTGGCAGGATAAAAAGCTGGTGATCTGGGTATTCACGGCCCGGGAGTTCACTCATGCCGACGGTTGGCGGGTTGTGCCCATCGCACCCTAGCAACCCCTCGAGCATCTACTCGTTCCACTTTCCAACCTTCAACCACCACCTCGATGACGGAAACTTCTTCACGTCAAACGACCTTGACCCTGGTCATTCCCTGCTACAATGAAGAACAGACCCTGGAACGCTGTGTGGAACGGGTTCTGGCCATCGCCGATGATCGACTCGTATTGGAGTTGATTATCGTCGACGATGCGTCCAGGGACGACAGCGTCTCCGTGGCTCAAAAACTGATCCAACACCACCCGAACATCCGACTATTCCGACACGAGCGAAACCAGGGCAAAGGGGCTGCCTTGCGCACGGGCTTCGCCCAAGCCACGGGAGATTTCGTGGGCGTCCAGGACGCAGACCTGGAGTACGACCCACAAGACCTACGTAAGCTGATCGTTCCCCTGACTGAAGGCAGGGCGGATGTGGTCTTCGGCTCTCGTTTCCTCTACTCCGGGGAACGGCGGGTTGTGTATTTCTGGCACAGCCAGTTGAACCGCGCCCTGACCTTTCTCTCCAACAAGTTTAGCGACCTTGGTCTGACAGACATGGTAACCTGCTACAAGCTTTTCCGCCGAGAGATTATTCAATCGATCCAGATTGAGGAACATCGGTTCGGTTTTGAACCAGAGATCGTGGCCAAGGTCGCGGAAATGCGCTGCCGGGTTTACGAAGCACCCATTTCTTATCATGAAAGGACCTACGCTGAAGGGAAGAAACTCAACTGGAAGGACGGGCTACGTGCCCTCTACTGTATACTGCATTATGGGGCTAACCGGGCGCCACTGCCCATGCAGATAATGGTCTATCTGTTCATTGGCGGCACGGCCGCACTGTTCAACCTGCTGGTGTTTCTGTTCCTCTTTTCGACTTTGTCCGTTGGACCGTCGGCAATAATCGCCTATTATGCCGCCGCCGGCTTGAACTACTGGCTGTGCATCCATCTGCTGTTCAAAAAAAACATCCGCTGGAAAACCGGGATCGAACAACTCATATATTTTGTAGCCGTGACTGGAATCGCCCTTGTGGACATGGCGCTAACCACAGCGTTCCTTGCTTTCGGCCTCGGTCCCGCCGGAGCTAAGCTGTTGGCCTCCTGCATCGTCGTGATGCTTAACTTCGTGACTCGACGCTTTTTGGTGTTCCCGGAGAGCAGGTCGGAGGACTGGAGGTAGTCGGGGAGGATTAAAATGCCGCCGATTTATCCAAGCAGATCCGGACAGCCGCGCTCGATTTTCTGATGTGCATGTTCACGGCCTGATTTTTCCCGCATACCGACGGCTGATGGGTAGTGCCGAATTAACCTTATGCGCCTTGCCCCTGTCACCGTAATGCGCCGGCCTAGTGACTTTTTCCGGAAACGCAGCGACGAAGGTCGTCCCTTTTCATGAAGCAGGATTTGCGCACGATACTTGGTGCTGTTTTTGGATGTATACAAAAAATGATGGCGTGCGTGCCGAATAATATGCCTTTATCAGAAAAATCAGAGCAAGCTCGTTCAAAGCGGAAGGCATCAGCGTGAATAGACATTTCTATGGACTTCGCCTTTTTTTTGTCGCCGTAGCCGGCATTTGTCTCAACATTTGGTATACTGCCCACTTCCTGCTCCATCCACCGGTATACGCCTTTCGTCTCAAAGCGGAGGGACTCGGGTTTGCGCTCTGGCCATCAGAACAGATCCTAAGTCTGCGTTGGGTTTTGGCGCTTCTAGCTGTTCTCCTGGCTGGCGTGGGCGTGACCCTTTGTCTTTGGGCCATGAAAAAAACGCAATCGCGGGAGCACCCGTGGGTTCGGCAGGCCATTGATGTCCTTGCTCCCTTGAGTGTGCTCCCCTTGGCATGCGTTCCTCTGTTCGTAGCCGATATTATCCCACCGATATTGAGCACGAATGTCCCACTATTCATTTTGCTCGGAGCCCTTTCCCTTTCCCTGGCCAAATACTTCACTCCGCTGCTCGATGCGGGGGCTGCAAGCAGTCAAAGAACATGGCCCTGGGCGTGGGGCATCTTTTTGATTGC
>SKYX01000290.1 GCA_007127655.1 Desulfonatronum sp. | reverse complement strand
CGCCGCATCATAGCACCCTCACGTTCAGGCATTCAGCAACAGGAGAAATCATGGCCGACTTGCACCATGAACCAATGACCAACTGGACCAAGGTGTCCTTGTCCGGAAAGATCACCTACGAAGCGACCCAGGCGATGAAAACCCAGGCCGAAACCATCCTGACGGAAATGGGCGAGCACCCCGTCCTGGTCTGCGACCTCGGTCGCGTCACGTTTCTGGACAGCTCCGGAATCGGATTCCTGGTCTTTCTGAGCAACAAGGTCCGGCAGCTGGACGGCTGTTTTTATCTGTACCAACCCAACGACGTGGTCGTGAAAACCCTGGAATTGGTCCAACTCCTGGCCTTCTTCGAGTGCATCGAGAGCGAATCCGAACTGATCACGCACCTCCCGATGTAGGCGGGACACCTTTGCGCCTCGCGGGCGAGTGGAGATGCCATGAGTTTTGTGTTGAAGCATCACTTTGATCCGGATTTCAACCACCTGGACATCAAGTCCAAGGCACGGGGCAATGAGCGGGTGGACCACCTGAACCGCGACTACGTTCACAACGTGGTGGCCGGACAAGTTCTGGCCGAACTGGTCCAGGCGACCGATCAGAATGTTCACCAGCACGATTCCCGGTTCATTCTGGACCAGCCGGTTTTCCCCGTTGGCACGAACACCGAGGTTGATTCTCAAAACCCCAGACTCCTGCTGGCCACGGCCAACGGATACGTTTATTACGACCCCGACGGTCGAATCTCCGTCAAAACCCTGCTCAACGTCCGCCGGGACGTGGACTACGCCACGGGGAACATCTCCTTTGTCGGCGACGTCGTGATTCACGGGTCGGTCCGCTCCGGGTTCAAGGTCAAGGGCCGAAACATCCTGGTCAAGGGACCGGTGGAGGCCGCGACCCTGGAGGCGTCCCAATCCATCCAGGTGGAAGCCGGGGTCAAGGGGGCCCATCGGGCCGAATTGAAAGCCCAGAACAGCATCAAGGTCAGGTTTTGCGAAAACGCCCTGCTCAGTGCCGGCAAGAACCTGCTGGTGGAGGGGGCCTGCCTGCACTGCAAGCTGGTGGTGGGCAACGCCCTGGCAGTGGGGGACAGACTGATCGGCGGCGAAGTCGTCTGTCGGCGACTGGTCCGGGTCGGCGCCCAACTGGGCGGCGGTCTGAGCACCGTCACCACCGTCACCCTGGGCTATGACCCCTTTTTGATGCAAAAAATTTCGGACTTGGAAAGCACGATAACAACATTGAAATCCCGCCGGGGGGCCCTGGACACTCGGAAGAAGCAGAGCAACGCGGAAACCGAGTTGATGCGGGAGCTGGATCACAAATTGTCGGTCCTGGAAAAGCAGCGCTTCGCCTGGACCGAACGGATCTCCGCCTCGGATCTGGCTTCTTGCGCGGTGATCGTACCCGGAGAGGTCCGGCCGGGAGTGGACGTGAGCATCGGCCAAGCCTTTTTGCCCATCGCCGACCCTGTTTCCAACGTCAGACTGACGCTGCGCGACACCCAGATCGAAATAACGTTCCCGGCGGAACCCAAAAGATAGAAGGTCCCACAGGCTATGGACATCGGAACTCTGCTCGGCTTGATCAGCGGCGTCATCTTCGTCTTCATCGCCATCATGCTCGGCGGCGACTTCATGGGCTTCATCAACGCCCCGTCGGCGCTGATCGTCATCGGTGGTACCGTTTCCGTGACCTTCATCATGTTTCCCATGGGCGTGGTTCTGGGGTCGTTCAAGGTGGCGCTGAAGGCCTTTTTCTCCAGAAGCCCCAACCCCAAGCTCGTCATCGACGAGGTGGTGGCCCTGGCCAACCTGGCCCGCAAGGAAAGCCTGATCGCCCTGGAGCGGGCCACGATTTCGGACAAATTTCTGAAAAAAGGCGTACTGCTCATCGCCGACGGCACCGAGGAGCGACTGGTTCGGACCATCCTGGAGACCGAGCTCAGCTTCACCCAACAGCGCCACCGCCAGGGACAAGGCGTGTTCAAGGGCATGGGCGCCATGGCCCCGGCCTTCGGGATGATCGGCACTCTGATCGGCCTGGTGAACATGCTCCAGGTCCTGGACGACCCCACGGCCATCGGCCCAGGCATGGCCCTGGCCCTGCTGACCACTCTTTACGGCGCCCTGTTGGCCAATCTGGCCTTCATTCCCATTTCCAAAAAGCTGGAGGAACGCTCCCTGGAAGAAGTCACGATCATGGAAATGACCATGGAAGGGGTGATGTCCATTCTGCGCGGAGAAAATCCGCGACTGATCCAGGAAAAGCTGGAGTCCTTCGTGCCCCCAGCCCTGCGCCAATAACTGGTCCGCTTTCGCGACGCTTCACGTTTTCAAGACGCCGACACCATGCCCAGAAACAACGCACCGCCCCAGGAAGAAGAAGGCGCCCCTTTGTGGATGGTCACCTTCGCCGATTTGATGTCGTTGTTGCTGACCTTCTTCATCCTGGTGCTCTCCTTCGCGAACATGGACATCGTCCGTTTCCGGGAGATGCTCGGCTCCATCCAGACCGCCTTCGGGGTCCAGGTCCAACGCCGGGAGGCGGACTACGTGGCCTTTTCCCCGTCGGAGTTCGAGCGCAAGGATCTGGAGCTCAGCCAGCAAAACGAGGAAGTCCTGAGTATGGTTGTCCAACTGCGGACCATCATGCAGGACGACGAGGCCCTGCAAAAAAGCTCCGGGGTGGAAGCGGACGACGAGGGACTGGTATTGCGGGTGGACAGCGCTTCCATGTTCGACCCCGGCTCCGCGGTGCTCAAGCCAGAGGCCGTCCCAGCCCTGGAAGCGGCCATCAAGATTTTGCGCGACTACAACATGAACCTGGTCATCCGCGGCCACACCGACAATACGCCCGTCAGAACGGCGCAGTTTCCCTCCAACTGGGAACTTTCCTCAGCGAGAGCCACCGCGGCCCTGCGCTACATTCTGGAACACGGCGGCTTTTCTCCCACCAGGATGCGGGCCGTGGGTTATGCGGACAGCCAACCTCTGGTCCCCAACAATTCGGAAGACAATCGGCGGAGAAATCGACGCGTCGAATTCTACTACCACTCCCCGGACGCTCAATCCTGGTGATCCGCCCATGACCGACCTTCGTCAATCCGTGCCCAAGAGCAATGCCGTCGTTTCCAGTCACGACACTCCCCCTGGTCCCGCCATCTATCGGGTCGAGGCCGTCCCCGGCGACCCTGAAAACAACTCCCCCTCATCACTGGAGGACGTCCTGATCGTCTTTGACTCTGGCCGGCGATGGCGGCTCTGGGGCCGCGACGGCAGGCGGCGGGAGGAGGACCTGGCCAAGAAAGTCCTGGATGTTACGTCCGGCGGACTGCCGGTGCTGCTGGGCTGCGGTTTGGGTGTCGCGTTGCGGGAGCTGTTGCGAACCACTTCCGGCCCCGTGGCCGTGGTGGATAAGGAGACGGCGATCCAGACCGTGACCGGCTCCCGCGACTTGGCCGGCGACCCGCGAGTTATCTGGGTGGACGCCCCCACTCCGATGGAGGCCCTGGACGCCTTGACCCGCTGGCAGATGGACCATGGCGGATTGCCGTTGCGTCCGTTACT
>SKYX01000216.1 GCA_007127655.1 Desulfonatronum sp. | reverse complement strand
TCCGCCAGTCGTCGATGTCCTGCTGGGTGTAGCAGAGCACTTTGCGCTTGCCCGTGGTGCCGGATGAGGCGTGGATGCGGACGATGTCCTCGAAGGGCACGCTGCGCAGGGGGTACGGGTAGCCCGTCTGCAAATCTCCGGCATCACAAAACGGGAGGCGGCGCAGATCGTCCAGACTTCGGACGTCCTCGGGCCGCACCCCGGCCTGGTCCATGCGCTCACGGTAAAACGGGCTGCCCGCGTAGGCATGCGCCACGGTCCAACGCAACCCGGCAGTCTGGATGTCGATCAGTTGTTCGGGGGATGTTTGGGGGATGAAGGTCATGCTCATCTTCTCACTGCGCCCAATGAATCAACCCCAGGGAGTGCGGGTCCAAGAGGAGTTTGTGGTTGGGGAGCATGCGTACGGTGAAGCCGAAGCGTCCGGGGGCGTCCGGGATGAACTGTCCGGAGTAGCGGTACCAGCCGTCTTTGAGGGGACCGGTCAGGTCCATGCAGGCCGTGCCGCGCTGGGCGAAGGAGCCGTCCGCGGTGACCGGGCCGGCATAGATTTCCACTCGGACGTCTTCCGGGGTCAGGCCGTCGAGATAGACGTCGGCCTGGACGTCCATGGGCTGGCTTACGTGCAGGATATCCGGTACATTGGCCTGAACATTTGTGATCCGCAGAGCGTTCCACTTGGTCATGATTTCCATGCGCCAGGAGGCCAGCTGCTTGGCCGGGGTGAGGCTATCTTCCATCAGGCTCACGGAGTTCTTGTAGGCCGGCTGGTAGGCGTTCTTGACGTAATCCGCGACCATCCGGTGAGAGGTGAAGACCGGGGTGAAGAGCTGGAGGCATTTTTTCATCCGGCGGATCCACTCCCGGGGCAAATTGGTTTGTCCTCGTTCATAGAAGGTGGGGATGACCTCTTTTTCCAGGAGAGTGTAGAGGATCTGACTTTCCACGAAATCCTGATAGGCCGAGTCTTCATACTCCTCGCCCTGACCGATGGCCCAGCCCACTGCGCTGTCCATGCCGTGCGCCTCCACCCACCAGCCGTCCAGGGTGCTGACGTGGAGCACTCCGTTGGCAATGGCCTTCATCCCGCTGGTGCCGCAGGCTTCCAGGGGGCGGCGGGGGGTGTTCAGCCAGACATCGCAGCCCTGGACCATGTACTCGGCCACCTCCATGTCGTAGTCCTCCAGAAAGACCACCCGCTTGCGCACCTCAGGCTGCTGGCAGAACTGGACAAGCTGCTGCATGAACTTCTTGCCCTCGTTGTCGTGGGGGTGGGACTTTCCGGCAAAAATGAATTGTACCGGCCGGTCCGGGTTCGTGAGCATGCGCAGGAAGCGCTCCCGATCCGCCAGAAGCAGGGTGGCCCGCTTGTAGGTGGCGAAGCGTCGGGCAAAGCCGATGGTCAGGACTTGCGGATCCAGCACTTCGTCGGCTTCCTGCAGCTCCTTGCGTCTGGCCCCGCGGTGGACCAGTTGCTCGCGTAAACGGAAGCGGGCGTAGTCCACGACCCGTTCCCTCAGCCGTTCATGGGCCCGCCAGAGTTCTCCGTCCGGGATGGTCTCGGCCTGCTGCCAGACCCGGGTGCAATCCGGGTCTTCCTTCCAGTTGCCGCCCAGGTAGCGCTCGAAGAGCATGGCAATATCCCGGGCCACCCAGGAGGCGATGTGCACGCCGTTGGTCACCGTGCCGATGGGGATGTCCTCCACCGGGTACTGGGGCCAGACCTTTTGCCACATCCGCCGGGAAACATGTCCATGCAACTCGCTGACCCCGTTGTTGAACCGGGACAGGCGCAGAGCCAGGACGGTCATGCAGAACCATTCCCCGTCGTTGCGCGGGTCTTCCCGGCCCAGGGCCAAAAGCACCTTGAAGGCCAGCCCCAGGCTGCGGGCGTAGCCGTCGAAATAGCGCTGCATCAGCTCCGCGGGGAAGCGGTCGTTGCCGGCCGGGACCGGGGTGTGGGTGGTGAACACGCTGGTGGAGGCGGTCAGTTCCATGGCCGCTTCAAAGGACAGCCCGTACTCGGTCATGAACACCCGGATGCGCTCCAGGCCGGCAAAGGCAGAGTGGCCTTCGTTCATGTGGATCACCCGGGGCGTCAGGCCCAGGATGTTCAGGACCTTGATTCCGCCAATGCCCAGCAGGATTTCCTGCCAGATGCGCATCTCCAGGTCTCCGCCGTAGAGCCGGGAGGTAATCTGCCGGAAGTGGGGCGGGTTCTCGGAAATGTTGGAGTCCAGCAGGTAAAGCTGAATCCGGCCCACCCGGACCTTCCAGATTTGGGCGGACAACGGCTGACCGGCCAGGTCCACGCTTACGGTGATCGGTTTTTGATCCGTGTCGCGGACGAGCTCCATGGGCATCTGGGAAAAGTCGTAGTCCGGGTAGCGTTCGTTCTGCCAGCCGTCCGCGGTCAGATACTGCCGGAAGTAGCCTTGCTGATAGGCCAAACCCACGCCCACCAGAGGGATGTTCAGGTCGCTGGCGGACTTGAGATGATCTCCGGCCAGGATGCCCAGACCCCCGGAATAGATGGGCAGGCAGAGGCTCAGTCCGTATTCCAGGCTGAAGTAGGCCACCAGGGGCTGGTTTTCCTTGTAGGTGAAGGGCAGCGCGGTGCTCTTGCGCTCCATGTAGATGTCCTGGCTGTGTTTGACCGAACGCAGGCGCTCCAGAAAAAAGTCATCCTTGGCCAGGGACTCCAGGGTGGTCTGAGGCAGGTTGTTGAGAAAGGCAATGGGATTCCCATAGCTTCGAGCCCATAATTTGGGGTCGATCTGAGAAAAAAGTCCGGTCACCTCATGGTTCCAATCGAACCAGACGTTGTAGGCCAAGTCCCACAAGGCGTGCAGCTTGGCGGGGAGCTTGGGAATGACGCTGTAGGTGCGCAGCGGTTTCATAGGGGTCTCCTGAGTCGGAAATGTTTGGCGAGGGCCGGGATTTTCCCGGAAGGCCCGTTCCCGCGGGCCGTTGCCGAGGGTGCGGTGAAATGGTCCGGGCAATATCCGGGCTTGCTTGCGAGTTGTGCCAGGGAATGTCCAAAAATTCAATGGTTGCGCACTGCGTATCCGCACCAGAATCTCTTCGAGAAGCTATTCGTGATGCAGCCGGTGACTTGCGAGGGCAGGGCACAAGGGGTAGTGAAGAAAAAGGCGTCATGGCGCGTCACGCCGTCAAAATCATTCCAATAACCAAGGAATTTCCCATGGATTCCATTCCAGTCGATGTTCGCATTCTCAGTCCGCTGTGGTCCCAGTCCGATCTGCAGGGCGCCACGCCGGGGGCTTGCGGACTGGATCTGATGGCCTGTTTTAGCGAGGAACAACGGATCTTGCTCCCGGGAGAGCGCACGGCGGTACCCAGCGGCCTAGCCGTCGACATCCGCCACCCGGGAATCGCCGGGTTCGTCTACTCCCGTAGCGGGCTGGGCACGAAACAGGGCTTGGTGGTCAGCCAGGGCGTGGGGGTGATCGATCCGGACTATCGCGGCGAGATCATCGTTTCCTTGCTGAACACCTCCGGGGAGGAGCGGACCATCACCCGTGGCCAACGCATCGCTCAGCTGATCTT
>SKYX01000252.1 GCA_007127655.1 Desulfonatronum sp. | reverse complement strand
GATGAAGCTGGGCATGGACATTGGAAACAAGGCGATCTCCATCGCGAGCCCCCTGGAACCACGACGTGGCAGCCCAGGCGCCCCGATAGGAGTGATGAACCGAGGCCCGCACCTCGCCATCCAGGTCCAGGAGGGTCAAATCCAGGATCATGGGATAAAACCGATCTGCCTTGCCCAGTTCTGCCGCCAGTTCGGCCATGGTCGCCCGCTCCGAGAGGAGCACGGGATTTTCGGCCAGCAGGTAAATGGCGTTGCAGGCCTCGTTCACGGCCCGCTGAGTCTCCCTCCCCACTTCCGTAGCCAGGGACGTCAACTGCATTTGGGTGGACGAACGAACCGCGTCGTCCACCCGAAGCAGGGAGAAGCCGCCCAGAATTCCCAGGGGCGTCAGGCCGACCAGCAAAAAAAGAAGCAGAACCTTGGTGCGCAGGGCCATGCTGTTCTCACATCCCGGACAGCAGCTCGGCCCAGAGTTTCATCTGCGAACTCACGGACTCCGATGAGCCGAAGTCATCGAAATACGTGCATCGATCCCGGACACTTTGCGGCGGATGGACCACCGGAGATTCCAGGACCTCGGGGTCGATGAATTCTCGAGCCGCCAGATTGGGCGTGGCGGACCAGAGTTCACCGGCGATCTCGGCCATGATTTCCGGGGTGTGTACGAAATTGATGAAGGCATGGGCCGCGTCCGCGTTACGGGCCAATACGGGCACCACGAACACGTCCACCCAGGCCGCGCAGCCTTCCTGGGGAAAGCCAAAGGCCAGGTCCGGGTTTTCCTCCATGGCCATCAGCGCGTCGCTACTGTAACTCTGCGCGGCCCAAAGCTCACCGGAGGCCATCTTGTTCAGGATCTCCGTGTCGTGCAGATAGCCCGCCAGCAAGGGGCGCTGCTCCAGCAGCGCGTCGCGGACCTCGTCCAGATGCTCGGGTTCGGGGTTGAGCGGATACCCCAGCAACAGACTGGCTGCGCCGATGACCTCAAAGGGGTTGTTGAGCATGGCCACCCGGCCGGCAAGGCTCGGCTCCCAGAGCACGGACCAGGAATCCGGAGACCGGTCGACGTGGCGGGTGTTCACCACCACCCCGGTATATCCCTCCAGGTACGGGGCCTTGTAATCTTCCCCCATGATTTGCAGCTTGGCCATGATTCCCGGATCAACATGGCGCAGATTGGGCAGGAGTTCCCTGTTCAACGGCGCGAGAACCCGGCCCCAGACCAGCTCGCTGGCCGCGCTTTCGCTGAGAATGATCAAATCCGCCTCCAACGAACCGGACAACAACGCGCCGACCATCTCCTCGTCGTCCTCATAGGTGCGCAGTTCCACCTCAATGCCCGTGGCTCGCCGAAACCGGTCCAACGTATCCCGACCCAGGTACTCCTCCCAGTTGTAGAGCACTAGGCGGACCGGTTCGTCCGTGGGCTGAACCGCCGCTACCCGCTCCGGGGACTCGGTGCAGCCGCCAAGGCCCAGGCCCAAAAACCAGCATGCGGCCAGGGCCAGCATGCGCCAAACACCGCCGAAGATTGCTGAACGATCCTTCATTCTCTCCTCCTCACTTGCCCGGCCAGTCGCTTATTCCTCTTTGCTTCCAAAACGACACTGTCAGGTCGACTTCACATTTGGAGTCAGATCGAAATCGGTATCGAAATCGAGGGATGGTTCAATTCATAGGAGAATTTGATTTACACTTTCGAGCACGGTTGGACATGTCCAGACGTAGGGGCGACCGGCCGGTCGCCCCTAAAGTGCCGACAGATAGCGTTAATGTGTCAACCAATTTTGAACCATCCCGAAATCGAGAAAAACAAGTACGTCATTGAATAACGGCGATTCCGATCTCGATTTCGATACCAAGCACGCCCTGGATATTTGTGTCGTGATGAAGAACGACGGACTATTCCAGATTCAGCGAACGCAAGGCGGTATGCACGGATTCCCGATTCACCGGCTTGGTTACATAAACACTGGCCAGCCCTTTGAAAAAGGCCTGACAGACATTTTTTTGATCTTCCAGACTGGAAACCACGACCACTCGCGCCTCCTTCCCCGGCTCGACCCGGCGTTCCCGTTCAATGGCCCGAATCCGCTTCAGAGCTTCGTGGCCGTCCATGACTGGCATCATCAAGTCCATCAGGATCACTTCGTAGGGCTCCCCCAGGTTCAGAGCCCTGATCACGGCCAGTACGGCTTGGTCCCCGTTTTCCACTTCATCGCAAAAGCCAAAGGATTCCATAATTTTTTTCAATTTACGCCGACTGACCAACTCATCGTCCACCACCAGACTTTTCACCTCGACCTCCTTTCAACATATGCCAAGAGTCTACGATATGCCTCGCGCAAACGCTCCAGGGCCACGTCGCCATCCACGCATTCTTTCGCCGGTTCATCGATCAGTTCATCTCCGCGGCCGATCCATTCCAAGTCTCTGGCCGCACCGGCCAGTTCTTTGGCCAGCAGATTGACGGCTCCGCCTTTGATGGCATGGGCCTGCTCGGCCAAGCTTCCGAGATCCCGCGCGATCAGGGCTTCTTCCATCACCGGTATCTGCCGGGACACATTTTTCAGAAACCCTTGCAGGACTTCCTCTAGCAGCTCAGCATCCCCCTCGAACTCCTCCACGGCCTGCTGATAATCCATGGGTTCGCGGTCGGCATCAACCCTTTCAGGCTGGGTCGTGTTTGGCTGAGCAGAGACCAGGAAACCCTCTGCCTCCATCTCCGGCGACCCGGGCGTCCCGATCCACTTGGCCACCATGGACAACAACTCCACGCGCCGCATGGGCTTGGTCAAATAGTCGTCCATCCCCGCGGTCAGACACTTCTCCCGATACCCCACCACCGCATGAGCGGTCATGGCGATGATCGGCGTACGCCGATCACGGTTCACGGTTTTTGGAGGTTCACGGTTCACGGTTGGGGCCGGGGTAGCGCCGCAATGTGTTGCATTTGGAGCAACTCCGTCGGGCGAGAGATTATTAGCCCCTACGGCAACACCACCATCCGTTGTTTCCTCAACCGTTGAACCGTTGAACCGTGAACCGTGAACCCCGCTTTCCAACTTCCTGATCTCCCTCGTCGCGTTCCAACCGTCCATGATCGGCATTTGCACGTCCATCAGGATCAGATCGTACGGCTTCTTTTGAAAGGCCCGGACGGCCTGAAGACCGTTTTCAGCCACATCTACGACATAGCCCGCTCCGTACAGGTGGTGGAGGGCCACTTGCCGGTTGGTGGGGTAGTCCTCTACCAGGAGAATCCGGCCTTGGGTCGCACCGGACGTCGGAGCGGTCATGACGCCGGGCGAGGATTCCGTGTCTTTTCGTGGATCGGGCGCGCCCGATCCGAAAGCCCTTTGCAGATCCAGAACAAAGCTGAAGGTACTGCCCCGGCTCTCCACGCTTTCCAAGGAGATGGTTCCGCCCATCAGCTCCACGAACCGCTTGCAGATAGCCAACCCCAGGCCCGTGCCCCCGTATTCCCGGGTCGTGGAGCCGTCCACCTGAGTGAAGCTCTCGAAAATATGGGCGTGCTTGTGCTCCGGAATTCCGATGCCCGTGTCGCGAACTTCAAATCGAACCCGAACCGTGTTGTCGCGAATTTCCAGCATATCCGCGAAAATCGACACTTCACCGACATGGGTGAACTTGATCGCGTTCCCACCAAGATTCAACAACACTTGACGCAACCGACCCGCATCTCCCAACAAGGCCGAAGGAATGTCCGGAGTGACCCGGGAGGTGAACCGCAACCCTTTACGCCGAGCCAGCACGACCAGGGACTCCTCCACCTGACGGAAGACGGCCTGTAAATCAAAGACCGTCGATTCCAGCTCAAGGTGCCCGGCTTCGATCTTGGAGAAGTCCAGAATATCGTTGATGATGCCCATCAACGCTTCCACCTCGCCGGAGATGGTCCGCAGGGCCAGTTGTGGAGGAACCGTGCTCCCCTTGCCGTGCGCAAGCTCGGCCATGCCCATGATGGCGTTCAACGGAGTCCGGATTTCATGGCTCATATTCGCCAAAAACTGACTCTTGGCCCGTGTCGCTTCCTCGGCCCGAGACAGGGCGGCATCCAACTCAAGATTTTTGCGGGTCAACTTCCGGGCTGCATCCAACATTTTCTCTTCAGCTTCCCGACGATCCGTGACGTCCAGAATGAATCCATCCAGAAAAACGGCCCGCCCTTGCGCGTCCCGAACCACACCGCCCTTTTCGTAGACCCAGCGTTCGCCCCCGTCACGGTGCAACACCCGGTACTCCACTTCCCACGGAAGCCCGCCGGAAACGGCCTGGGCCACGGACCGAACGACATACTCCAGGTCGTCGGGATGGATGACGTCCCGATGGTTCAGAGCTGGACCCGGACCTAAAAAATCTCGCGCCGGGTAGCCGATGATCGTTTCCACCGGATCGCTGACGAACAGCAAGGCGCGTCCCTTTCGCGCGTCCCGACGGTAGGTGGCACCAGGAATGTTGTCGACCAGGGACTGGAACTGATTACGGCTGTCCCGCAAGGCCTGGGTCCGTTCGGCGATCAGCAACTGGAGTTGTTCGCGGCGATGGACCATCACGCCCACCACCAATCCGACGGCCCCGGTCATCATCAAACCGGACAGAGACGCCAACCACCCGGCCATCATTGGATTGAGTCTCTCAAAGGCCCGGGTCGGACGGATCTCCACGACATAGGTCTTGCCGAAGGCCATCACCGGTCTGGCCACAACGAAGGAGGCGTATCGTCGTGAATCGCCGTATCCAACCGAACTCCCCAGCAGGACCTTTCCCTGGTCCGCGTGCAGTTGATAAAAGTCAAAGGATGCCAAAGGCTCTCCGCTCGTCCCGGAATCCACGACCAGCGCTCCACGAACCAGGGAGTCCACGTTGACGAGTTCAAACAAAGGGGCCAAGCTGGAGGTATCGCCTGGGGAAAGAGGGCGAAAGCTCTCAAGAATCTGGGCCGACTTGACGCCGGCCAGGAGAGAGAAGGTTTTGAAATGGTTCCGGTGCTCTGCTCGGTGCAGAGTCCAGGAGGCGGACACGGTCAAAATCAGGCCGACAACAACGGTCAGCACCGCCTCCAGGGGGAGCCGTGCTTCCCATGCCGCTTCGGCCTCCCGCTCCCGGCGGGCGGACAGGAGAACATATCCGGTCATCAGCACGGCGGCCAGAATCAGGGTCATCACGGCCGGGAAAATTCCAGCGCGCTTCGCCGATCGCCGCCAGTCTCCGGCCTCCACGTCAATGCCCACCACGGCCAGCACCATGCCATCGGCCGGATCAATCAGAGGAACCAAAGCGCTAACCCAGATGCCCCAGCGGTCTGCTTCCGGTCCTTCCACCAAGGCCCGGCCCGTGTCGAACACCTCTCGGAGTTTGTCCGTGACCTCTTCATAAACCTGGCCGGGCAGAGAGGCGTCCCAGTCCGTGTCCGGTTCGGAATCCAGATGAAAAAAAACAGTCCCGTCGTCGTGGCGGCCCATCAGGTAAAGCCACTCCCAGCGACCGTCGACCAGCTTGGTCAGCCGCAGGTGCTCTTTAAGCCGGCCGTACGAGGCTGTTTCCAGGTCGGAACGGTCCCCGGAAAGGCTTCTCACCCACTCCGGCTGCACCGCCTGGGTCACCAACCGGGCCTGGCGTAACAGATCCTCACGCTTCATCCGATCAGCCGCACTCACGGACCACCAGCTGAACAACAACCCAAGCGTCAGAACAAGAGCCAGGATGGATATCGGACGCGGTGCCAGAAGAACGCGCCAGGACGTGTGGCTCATGAATGGAATCAGGACCGTCGAGTGCAGAGAACCTCGAGCATCACCTCTCCCAGCTTTGTGGTCTCCACAGGTTTGGTCACGAAGGCGTCCATGCCCGCGGCCAGACAGCGCTGACGGTCCGTCGGCATGACCATGGCGGTCAGGGCGATGATGGGGATGTCCTTATCGATGCCGGGCCTTTCGCCGGAGCGGATGATCCCCGTCGCCTCCAGACCATCCAACACGGGCATAGAGACGTCCATCAGCACCAGGTCGAATGCCGCCCCGGCCAGGGCCTCCAGGGCTTGCTCGCCGTCCCCCACGGCGACCACACGGTGGCCGTGCTTGCTCAGCAATTGTTCGGTCATGAACCTGTTGACCGGCTCGTCCTCGGCCAGGAGGATCGAGAACGGACCCTGCGGCATGTCCGAAATCGCCGGACGGTCGACAAGCACCTGCAGCGGCAGGGAAACGGAAAACGTGCTTCCCAGGTACAACTCGCTGTCCACGATGATCTGTCCGCCCATTTTCTCCACCAGTTCCTGGGCCAGAGCCAATCCCATGCCCAACCCGCCGAAACGTCTGGAGTGCGGTCCGGTGACCAGCTTGTTGAAGATCACTTCCTGGCTTTCCCTGGGCACTCCGATGCCGGTATCCGTGATGTTGATGCACAGGGTCGACTTTCCATCCCTTCCCCGTCCACGGTCGAAATGGACCAGGACCTCGCCGTAGTCCGTAAACTTGACTGCGTTGTCCACCAGGGCCCCCACCACCTGGGTGATCCAATCCGGAGTGCCGCGCAGGGTCCCGGAAAGGTCCTTCGAAACATGGACAAAGTAATGCAGTCCTTTCTCCAGGGCCTGCTTTTCCCGGATATGCAGCCGGGGCAGGATGTCCTGGGCAATGGTGTAATCAACTTGGTCCTGGACTTCCGTCTCGGACCGCAAGCGGCTAAAATCCAGAATCTCGTTGACCAGTCGGAGCAACTGGGACGAGGACTGGTTGATCATGGACAGATAGTTGGCCTGGGTAGCGTCGAGGCCGGACCCGGACAGCAACTCGGACATGCCCATGATCGCGTTCAACGGTGTCCGCAACTCGTGACTGATCCGCCCCAGAAACTCGTCCCGCACCGTGGCATTCTCCTCGGCCTCCTGCCGAGCCTGCTCGTGTAGCCGCTCCAACCTGGCCAGTTTGGCGGAAATGTCTTCGTTGTTCATAGACCTTGCCCCTTCGGGAGTTCAGCGGTTCACGGTTCACGGTTCAACGGTTGAAGAATTGAGCAACTGCACAAAGCCAACGTTTCTGGACTCATTCTTCCTGACTCCTGACTCCTATTTTTCCCCTTCACCCATCCCCCTGCACGACATTCCGCACCGCGGCGCCGACCAGGGCCTGGACGTCCAAAATCAAGGCCATGGTTCCATCGCCGTTGATGGTTGCTCCGGAGATGCCGTCCAGTTCGCGATAAACCCGGCCCAGGCTTTTGATCACGGTCTGATGCTGGCCGATGACCTTGTCCACCACCAGCCCGATGCGCTGCTCCTGGACGTTGACGATCACCACCTGCTCGATGGTCGGCAGCGCGCCGTTTTGGTCAAACCAGTTGCGCAGGCGGATAAACGGGACGGCCTCCCCGCGCAGATTGATCATCTCCCCGTTCTCGCCAAAATTCGACTTGAAGCGATCCAGCTCGACGCATTCCTCCACCGCGGATAGCGGGATGACGTATTGCTCCTGGGCCACCTCCACCTGCAACCCGTCGATGATCGCCAGGGTCAGAGGCAGCTTGATCAGGACGCTGGTGCCTTTGTTCGGGACGCTCTCCAGCTTGATCACCCCGCGCAAGGCGTCGATACCGCGCTTGACCACGTCCATGCCCACGCCTCGCCCGGACACGTTACTGACCTGTTCCGCGGTGGAAAACCCCGGCAGGAAGACCAGTTGCAGCACCTCGTCGTCTGAAAGGGCGACATCCGGGCCGATAAGCCCTTTTTCCAGGGCCTTGGCCCGGATCTTGGCCGGTTCGATACCCGCGCCATCGTCCATGATCCGGATCAGAACCTCGCCGCTGGCATGTTCGGCGGAAAGGGTGATTTTGCCTTTGCCGGGCTTGCCCTTGGCTTGTCGAGCTTCCGGCGACTCCACCCCGTGGTCGATGGAATTGCGCAAAAGGTGGACCATGGGATCGTTGAGCTTCTCGATCACGTTCTTGTCCAACTCGGTTTCCCCACCCTGGGTGACCAGTTCGATTTCCTTGCCCAGTTCCTTGGAAAGGTCCCGGACCAACCGCAAAAATTTATTAAATGTGCTGCCAATGGGCAGCATCCGGATGCCCAGGGTGTTGTCCCGCAGTTCATCGCTGAGCCGTTCCAGTTCCTCGGCCAGGCTGCCCAGGGCCGTGTCGTGGCGCTGGGTCACGAGTTGAGTCAGTCGAGCCTGGACGATCACCAGTTCGCCCACCAAGTCCCCCAGCTTGTCCAGCTTGGCGGCCTCCACCCGGATGCTGCTCACGGCCTCCTTGTGCTCCACCCGAGGCACCCGAGCTTCCCTTACCACCTCCTGCTCGGTCAGGGCGGCTTCCAGGCCCTGGGAGCTGACCAATCCGGCCTGGGTCAATAATTCGCCCAAGGGCCGCTGCTGCTTGAGAATCTCTTGGAGGTCCTGGATTTTCACGTCTCCGCGCTCAACCAGAATCTCCCCCAGCCGCTTGCCTACGTGGGCCACCTCGTCCGGGTCGACCGTCTCCACCTCCTGGATGGTCAATTCACAGTCGTCCTCCACGAAGATGAACACGTCCTGAATGGCTTCCTTGCCCCGCGACGTCACCAGGATCATGTCCCACCACGTATAGCAGGACACCGGGTCCATCTCGTCCAGCCGGGGAATGTTCTCAGTCCGGGCCACGATCTTGCAGTTGCCCAACTCGGTCAATTCCTCCAACAAGGCCAGGGGGTTGGTCCCGGTCAGAAAAATGCGGGCGTCCGGCTTGAAACGAACCCGGAACACCGTGGAGACCTCACCGGACGAACCGGTCGCACCTGTTCCCTCGGCGTCCGACTCGGCGGCGATCAGCCCGGAAGGCCCTTTTCCGGCTTGTTCCAGAAACCCTCGCAACCGCGTGACGATCCGCTCGGACTCGCTCTGACAAGCGGATGCGTGGCATCCGTCCTGGTGCAGCATCTCCAGAATCAAGTCCCGGGATTTGAGAGTCAGATCCAGCAATTCCGAGGTGACGCGCAGTTCGTCATTACGGACCAGATCGAAAACCGTTTCCAGTTCATGAGTGAACATGGCAATGTCGTCGAAACCGAACATCGCCCCGGACCCCTTGATGGTGTGCATGGACCGGAACACCCGGTTGATCAGCTCGTGATCCTCCGGGCTGGACTCCAGTTCCAACAGGGCATCTTCCAGGTCTCCCAGCAGTTCACGGGCCTCTTCCAGATAGGCGTTCTTGGCCTGCTGCATCTGCTCTTCACGACTCATGGCCTTATCTCCCTTTCGTCTTCACACCCGGATTCCGATCTTTGCACCCGCAACAACATCCTCAACGACGAAGGGCTACCTGACAACCTTCTTGACCACGGCCAGCAATTGATCCGGCTTGAACGGCTTGACGATCCACCCCGTAGCCCCGGCCTCCTTGCCGACCTGCTTCTTTTCAGCCTGAGACTCCGTGGTCAGCATCACGATGGGCACGAACTTGTAGTTTGGCAGAGCCCGGACTTGGCGGATGAACTCGATGCCGTCCATGTTCGGCATGTTCAGGTCCGTGATGATCATGTCCACGGTCCCGGACAGCTTGGTCAGCGCGTCTTTTCCATCCACGGCCTCGACGACCTCGTAGCCGGCGTCCTTCAAGGTGAAGCCGACCATTTGCCGAACGCTGCTGGAATCATCCACGGTCATGATTCGCTTGGACATAAAAATTAAGCTCCTTTCCTAAAAATCCCGGTGACATGCCGGGGAGTGAACCCTATCCACTCTGCTTTGGTCATGACGTTTTCCGGAATGTTCATGAAATGCAGTTCATTCGACCCTATCGTTTTGGCCGCGGAGTCAAGCACCTGAAAAAAGGTTAAATCCACGTCTTCCAGGCCCTCCAGGTCGACATGGAGCGCGACGTCGCCGGCCGACTGCTCCAAGGCCCGCGTAAACGCCTGATGCAGCTCTTCGGCCCCTTCCACTCCCCAGCGCCCCGAAAGCTTCAGCAGCCTGGTCGTCGGTTCCGGAGCGGATATCGCCCATTCTCCCATAGCATGCCTCCTGCTGATACGTCCGATCCCGGTCAGATCGTTAAAACAGTTCCACGTTGTCGCCGAAATCTTCCTTCCGCCGCTTGTCGTCCTTAGCCTCGGCCTTGGGGTCGTCGAACAACTCCACGCCATCGTCGCTTCCGAACAACTCCACGTTGTCGTCATTGCCGAACAATTCCACGTTCTCGTCGTCGCCGAACAGCTCAACGCCGTCATCATCGCCGAACAATTCAATATCGTCGCCATCCGCCGCTGCGGCCTCGCCGTGCTCTCCCCCCAGGTGAACCATGCGTTCGGCTTCCATGGTGTATCGGGCCAGCAATTCCTTCAATCGATCCGACCGCTTGGACGGATCACAGTCATCCGAGGACTGGACCATGGCCTGATCAGCGAGTTGCTCGAAGGTCCCCCTGGCCTGAGCCAGATCCTGAAGTACGTCGTGATGAAAGGTGATCCCGTCAATCTGGGCCTGAAGATCCCGGCAGAGGACGTCCCCGTCAGCCCGGATCTCGCTAAACATGTCCATGGATTGCCGGTTCAGGTTGCGCAGGGTGTTGATCATTTCTTCCAGTCGACCCATCATTTGCTCCATCCGTCGGGCCTCCGCGGAAACGTCGGACAGCTTTTGCAGTTCCAGGGCATGGTCGGCAATGGCCCGCAATTCCCCGGCCACTTCGTCGGTCACGGTCCTGGCGTCCATGGACAGGCGCTGAATAGCCCCGGCCAGAACGCCCAGGGCCAGCCCCTCATCCCCGGTACGGGCCGCCTGGACGCTGGCGTTCAGGGCGATCAGCTCGATCTCCGAGCCCACATCCTCGATGTTCCCGACAAACCCGGCCATCTGGGCCACGGTCTCGCCCACCTGGACCATGATCCCTCCCAGTTCCTCGCTCTTGGCCCCGAAACCGCGCATGAAGTCGATCAGATGGTGGACATTGGCCCCAATCTGGTCCAGTACGTTCCGGCTGGAATCCCCTTCGGAACTCAGCATCCCGCCCAGGTCCCGGTTCAGGTCGTCCACGGTCCGGGCAATACTGGACAGGTCGGCGACCAGGGAGTCGATGGCCTGGTCAAAGGCCTTGCGGCAGTGGCTCAACTGGGAGGCCTGCAAGGAGCAGACATCCGCGATCCAGCACGCCGTTTCCTGCATCCTCCGGTGATCGGCCTCGCTGCTTCCGGTTCCCGTCTCCTCGCCGAGCATCCGGGCCATGTCCTCCACGGCCTCGCAGACGTGCTCCACCTGCTGCCGAGTGATATCGTGAAACTGGAGGGAGGCGACAATGGACCCGACATGTCGGCTGACTTCCCCGGTCCGCTTGGACAATGTCCGCGAAGCACCGGCGGAATGTTCGGACAGGCGGCCCAGGGTCGCCAGGTTGGCCTGGCCGCTGCTCAAGGCCTCCTCGGTCACGGTCTGTTGTTCCCGGACCAGGGTTCCAGTCCGGAGCAGGGCCGAGGCAACCTGCTCGCCCAGGTGCGTGGCATCGGCCTGGATCTTCGCCCAGTGGTCGATGATATTCCGGCCCAGGCTGTCCACCTGACCGGCCAGATTCATGAACCCCCGGCCCTTTTCCCCCAGCCGGGCGCTTTCGATCCGCGTCGTCACGCCGAGCATCTGCAGCGTGCGAACAATCTTGCGAAAACTCCCGGTGCGTCGCTCCAGGGAGCTGATCAGTTCCACCACCTGCTCCAGCCGACCCAAATCCTCCCTCCGGCAGGACAAGCCGCAGACCGCATTGATCTGGTCCAGCTCGCCTCCCAGGGTTTCGACGATCTGGGTGATCTCTTCCCCGGCCGTCAGTTCAGTCAAGGCCGAGGCTTGCTTGGCCATGGCCTTGGCCTTGGAGGAAAAGGCCTGGATGTCCGCGCCCAGGGCCAAAAACGCCTCTTCCCGGTCCGGAATAACCCGGGCCAGATCGTGACCCAAAGCCTCCAGGTCCTGGGACCACTTCCGGGCATGTTCCGGAAACCGTTCCGGATCAAAACCGGAATGTGTCGTTGAATCAGTATCCATGATCGTTACGTGTACAAAATATCCCTATTTGTGAAACCGGATTTCCGCCCTGGCCGTGTGCTCGTCCAGCGGCTTGACCTTCACGTCCACCCGTTCTTTCATGAACTGAGCCGCGCTCTTCAAAATGCCCTCGAAGTAATCGAACAATCCGCGCTTGGAGCGATAATTCATGAACAGCACATCGCCCTTGTCCTCATAGGTGAAGCCAGGGGGCTTGATGCCCGGATGCTCCCTGGTCAGCTGGGCATGGATGTCGTTCATCTTCAGGTAGAAGTCCTTGAGATTTTTGGCATTGAAGTAGCGCCGATACATCTTGTGAAACTGAGGCACGGTGTACATCCCCAGGCCCATGAGTATCTCCCGCTTGCTCTTCCTGGTGATCCGGCTGACAATCTCGGCCATTTGCTGCAAGACCTGATCCGGGTAGCTGGCCGTGGGAAGAAAGACCGGACCCCCCAGTTCCTCTTGCAGCTTTTTGTAGACGTCCGGGCCGAATTTCTCCCTGATATACTCCTGCATCAACTTTGGAAGCACCCCTTTCATCTGCCCTTCCGAAGCCGCCAGCTTGCTCATGTCCGACCCAGCCCCACTGAATTTCTGAGAAGCAGTCAGCAGTTCCTGGGCCAACTCGGCCAAATCCCGGGTGGCCGCCGCGGTCTGGCCCGCGCCCTCGTCGGCTTCATTGGCGATCTGGGCGATGCCCTCGATGCTGTGGTTGATTTCTTCCGCGGCGGCGGATTGCTCTTCCGCGGCCGCGGCGATCTGGGTGACCTGGGAGACCACCTCTTCCACCCGCTCCATGATCAGGCGCAGGGATTCTCCGGCCTTATTCGAGAGTTCCGTGCTTTCCCGGACCTGACGCTCGGTCTGCTCCATGGAGGCCACCGCGTCCTTGGACCGGCCCTGGATGGTCAGGACGGCGTGCTCCACTTCCTTGGTCGCGGTCATGGTCTT
>SKYX01000141.1 GCA_007127655.1 Desulfonatronum sp. | reverse complement strand
GGGCTGGCCGTCCAGGTTCAGGGCCTGCAACCGGACACGCTCGGCCCGCTGGATCTTGCTCCGGTAGTTCATCACACTCAGGCAGCCTTCGCTGGATTCCACTTGCCCTTGGGCCTCGACAATCCGGGGGTTGACGAAAACCAGCGGCTCTTCGCGCTTTTCCGGGCCGGTCGCATCCACCACGATCAACCGGCACGACTCGCCCACCTGGGGGGCGGCCAGGCCAAGGCCCTCCTTGTGGTACATGGTCTCCAGCATGTCCTCGGCCAGTTGGCAAATTTCCGGGGTGACGGACTCGATTTCCGCCGCGGTCTTGGCCAGAATCGGGTCAGGATACGTCAGTACGGGGCGAATCATCAGCCGAACCTACTTTACCGCTTCCCGGGCTTTCAATCCCAACTCGCGCAACTGGACGTTGGACACGGGCGAGGGGGCCTGGGTCATCAGGCACGAGGCCTTCTGGGTTTTGGGGAAGGCGATCACGTCCCGGATGGAGGCCGACCCGGTCATCAACATCACCAGCCGATCCAGGCCGAAGGCGATCCCGGCATGGGGCGGGGCGCCGAATTCCAGGGCCTTGAGGAGAAAGCCGAACTGCCCACGGGCTTCTTCCTCGTTGATTCCCAGGGCCGCGAACATCCGCTCCTGCAGGGCCGCGGAATGGATGCGCACCGATCCGCCGCCGATCTCGTAGCCGTTCAGGCACAAGTCGTAGGCCTTGGCCAGGGCCTCGCCGGGGCGATCAACCATGAGCCCTTCGTGGCCGTCCTGGGGGCTGGTGAAGGGATGGTGCCGGGCCACCCAGCGCTGGGCGTCCGGGTCGTGCTCCAGGAGCGGAAAGTCCGTGATCCAGACCGGCTGAAAGCTGGTTTCATCCACCAGATTGAACCGCTGGGCCAGCTCCAGGCGCAAATTGCCCAGGGCCGCGTTGACCACGTCCGGGGAGGCGGCCTGGAAAAAGACGATGTCGCCTTCCTTCAGCCCCAGGGCCGCGGTCAGCCCGGCCCGCTCCTCCTGTGAGAGGAACTTGGCGATGGGCGACTGCCACTCGTCGGCCTTGATCTTGATCCAGGCCAGGCCCTGGGCCCCGTAAATCTTCACGAATTCGGTCAGCTGGTCGATGTCGTTGCGGGACAGGCTCGACCCTCCGGGCAGGACCAGGGCCTTGACCAGCTTGGCTGAGGCGAACAGCTTGAACTGGGAGCCGCGGACGATGTCCGTGACGTCGTGCAGCAGCAGCTCGAAGCGGATGTCCGGCTTGTCCACCCCGTAGGCGCCCATGGCCTGGTCGTAGGTCAGGCGGGGGAACGGGTCGGGCAGGTCGATGTCCAGGGACTGCTTGAACACGTGGCGAATCATCCGTTCGGCCAGGTCCATGACCTGGGCCTGATCCACGAAGGACAGCTCCAGGTCGATCTGGGTGAACTCCGGCTGGCGATCGGCCCGCAGGTCCTCGTCGCGGAAACAGCGCACAATCTGATAGTAGCGGTCCATGCCCGCGACCATGAACAATTGCTTGAAGAGCTGCGGCGACTGGGGCAGGGCGTAGAACGAGCCCGGATTCATGCGGCTGGGGACCAGGAAATCCCGCGCGCCCTCGGGGGTGCTCTTGGTCAGGATCGGGGTTTCCAGTTCCAGGAAGCCTTCCTGGTTCAGAAAACTCCGAAAGGCCTGGGTGGCCTTGTGCCGCAGAATCAGGTTGCGGGTGCACTGGGGACGGCGCAGATCCAGATAGCGGTACTCCAGGCGGGTGGACTCGGTGACTTCCACCCGGTCCTCAATGGGAAAGGGCGGGGTCTTGGCGCTGTTGAGCAGCTTCCAGGCCCGCACCTCCACTTCCACGTCTCCGGTGGGCAGGCCTGGGTTGCGCATGCCTTCGGGCCGGGCGCGAACCACGCCCTGAATGGCCAGGACGTACTCGGAGCGCAGCACGTGGGCCCGGGCATGGGCCTCGGCGTTGATCTCCGGATTGAATACAACCTGGGTCCGTCCGTGCAGGTCGCGCAGGTCGATGAAGATCAGCCCGCCGTGGTCCCGGCGAAACTGGACCCAGCCCATCAGACAGACCTCTTGGTCGGTGTCGTCAATCCGCAGTTGGGAGCAATGATGGCTGCGCCGCCAATCGCCCAGGGCCTCGCATTCGCGCTGTGATGTGGTTTCGGTCATTGGGTGAAAATCCTTGCAGAAGAATGTGACAAAAAAATGAAAATTGGAATGGCCGCGTCGGGTCTGGTGGCCATTGCAAATAATCAAAAAACCGTAACAACTCAGCTAATCCGTGTGAAAGCGGACTGGATACCCGCATTCGCGGGTATGACTTATTCGGAAGCGACATGGTAAAAACAAGTCATTCCCGCGAAGGCGGGAATCCAGCATCGGAATGAGGCTATACCCGGAGTTTGCCGAACTGTTGTGAATAACCTTCAAAATCAGGCGAAAAATGTTTCGCCCCTATGCGCCGCCCGCCATCCGGTTCAACAGGTTCCCCGGCAGATCCGCTTCGGACACGACATATTGTTCGCCGTCGCGCATGTCCTTGACCGCCACGGTGCACTGAGCCGCCCCGTCCTCGTCCAGCATCAGCGCGAAGCGGGCTCCGGCCTTGTTCGCGGAGCGCATCTGGCTTTTCAGGCTGCGGAAGGCGTAGGGGAACTCCACGGAAAAACGTTGACCGCGCAGAACCTGGGCGATTTCCAGGGCTTTTTCCAGAAGGGTTTCGGCATGCACGGCAATGTACACGTCCACTCCCGGATCCGGCTGCTCCGGGGCCAGCATGGCCAGACGCTCCAGGCCGCAGGCAAAGCCGATGCCCGGCACGTCCGGGCCGCCGAGCTGTTTGACCAGGCCGTCGTAGCGCCCGCCGCCAGCCACCGAGGACTGCGCGCCGATGTCCGTGGAAACCACTTCAAAGGTCGTGCGCTGGTAGTAATCCAGGCCGCGGACCAGCAGGGGGTTGAGCGTGACCTGGAGCCGGGAGCGGCCCAGCAGGTCCATCACGGCGTCGAAATGCACCCGGCAGGCGTCGCAGTTATGGTCCGTGATTACTGGCGCGCCGGTGGTCAAGGCCTTGCATCCGGGTACCTTGCAGTCCAGCACGCGCAGCGGGTTGGTGGTCATCCGCCGCCTGCAGTCCTCGCACAGGCCCGCCTGGTCCACGTCCCGGAGATGGTCCTCCAGGGCGGCTCTGAACGCCGGTCGGCAGGCGGCGCAGCCCAGGCTGTTGAGCTGGTATTCCAGGCCGGTCAGGCCGATTTCCGAGAGAAAACGGTGGAGCATGAACAGCATATCCACGTCCACGAGGTGGGAGGCTGATCCCAGAATTTCGACGTTGATCTGATGGAACTGGCGCTGGCGGCCCATTTGCGGACGCTCGTAGCGGAACATGGGGCCCAGGGTGAAGAACTTGAGCACCTCGTCCTGGCGCAACAGCTTGTGCTGGATGCAGGACCGCAGCACCCCGGCGGTGGCCTCGGGTCGCAGCGTCATGGAGCGGCCCTTGCGGTCCGGAAAGGAGTACATCTCCTTCTGGACCACGTCGGTCTCGTCGCCGATGCCCCGCACGAAGAGTTCCGTGTACTCGATGATCGGCGTACGCAATTCCCG
>SKYX01000206.1 GCA_007127655.1 Desulfonatronum sp. | reverse complement strand
TCATGCTTCCACTGCGCCCATTGCGCCATCTGGGCGGTCCAGGAGGAAGCGGGCAATGGCCAGGGCCCGGCGCCGGCGCAGTGCCTCCTTGGGTTTTTCCAGCATGACCCGGATCTCCTTGGTGAACTTGATCAGGCCGATCAGTTCGATCCAGCGGGGCAGGTCTTCCTGTTCCGCCGAACTCAGGGGAGTGTGGCTGTGGTAGTGCGCGATGAAGGCGTCGAAACGGGAGAAGTCGGCCAAGTGGATGTATTTTTCCGCCAGGGAAAACTCGAAGGCCCCGTCCAGAACGTCCGCCATGCGCGAGCCGAAAAAGGCGTTGTTGAAATCGAAAAACACGGCCTGTCCCAGGTCATCGACAATGACGTTTTTCGGGCTGACGTCGCCGTGGTTGTGGATAAACTGGCTGCGCTCGAAGAGTGTTTTTCGGTATTCCCCGGGATTGCAGCGCTCCACCAGGGGCGTCAGTTTGGCAAAAGCCCGCGCAATCTCAGGCTCATGGGCCGAGTTGGCAGCGTAGATCGAAAACTGCGGCAGCCAGATCATGCAGATGTCGTCAAGGGTGAAATCTTTGGGTAAATCCAAGGGGGGGGGCATCTGGACGCGGTGTATTAACCCCAAGGCCGCGGCAATGGCCTCCAGGGGGTATTCCGGGCGCTGCTGGGGCTGGCCGGGGATCCTTTCGAAGAGCAATGCCGGGAGGCCCTCAAGGGTCAGGCTGCCTCCGCGTGGCTGGAGTACGCCCGCCGTGGGAACGCCCCGGGACTTCAGCTGGTTGACCAGGTCAGCCTCGTACAGGACATGCTCCGCAACCCGGGAGCGGTTGTAGTTGCCGGATACCTTGAACAGTTTAAGGATGTGGCACTGGTTAGCGGAAAAGATCTTGAAAAGGGCGTTTTCCGTGGAGACGTTCATCTTTTCCACCATGACATCGCGCAGGGAGAACTGCTCCGTGATCGCGGCCGCGATTCCCTCCTCGACCTCGCCGCGATGAATGATTCCGTCCTTGGCGCGGTCATAGAAGCACTTGGCACCGAATTTTTTGAGAAATTCGTCCTTCTCGGCCTGGAATCCTTGGGACGGAAAATGGACATAGGCGTCCACGAGGTGGTGGACGAACGTGATGTGCGGGTGCTGGGAGGGCCAGACTCCGGGGCCTTGGGCCAGCGGAATCTGGCCGATATGGTACACGGCGCAATGATTGGATGACTTTGGGTTGATCAGCCGCCAGACGCCGGGCACATCCGATTCCAACTCCGGGTTGATTTCGATCAGAATGTCCACGTCGGATCCGAGCTTGGCCATTTTGCCGTGCACGAAGGGCACAGTGTAGCGCCCCATGTCTTTGCGCGCGGCTGAGCCCATGATGAAAATCCTGTCCACCGCGGCATGGGAGGCGATCTCCCGCCGGAGGTGTTCGTCCACCCTGTCCCGCAGGGCCTGCTGCTCGTCGGGTGCAAACGGCGTCTTGGCCGGCTTGACAAAGCCCATGTCCAGCTGGCCCAGCAGCCCGCTCCAGGCCTTGTACAGGGCCTCGGCAGCCTGCCTGCCTTGAACGGGTGTTGGACAGTAGGGAAAAATGACCAGTCCGTCCCCCGGCGCGGCGAGCCAGTATTGCGGGTTGGTCTCGATGTGCAGGGTCTTTCCCGATGCCAAGGCATAGTAGACGTCAAGAACCTGGCACTTGATGCGATTCAGCTCTTCCGGCGACAGAAGGGACCGGTTCCGGTGGAGATGGTCAGCAAGGCGGGTGGTCGAGTTCAGGGCGCGCATTTTCCGGTAATCCACGCCGGACTGTTCCGAGACGGCCCTGACCAGCACGCTGAGTCGAGGTCCGGTGAAGCGCAGCAGGGTCTCTTCGGACTGCTGTGCGAAGCCGAGGTGTCCGAAGATGTCCCGGACCTTGCGCAGATGATGCCTGGCCACGGCAATGGACAGCACCTCGTCCGGAGTATTGCCCGGAGCGGTCACGAAATCGATCTCGTTGGCCTCCAGCAGTTCCAGGACTTCGTGGTACGAGGAGGCGTAGGGTCCATCCAGGCGCAGGCCCTGGACGATCTGAACCAGGGATCGAAAGTCTTCAGGGTCGATCAGGATTTTGCAGTTCCTGTAGTGGACATGATACCCGTCGCTGCACTCTTCCATGGAAAACCGCCGGGGATGGTAGGCCACTTCATGTTGCAGGCGGGATTCGGTCCAGATTCTGACCTCTTCCTGGTTGGCGTTGGGCAAGGAACCATCCTGGTAGTCCCTGTCCCGGATGATTGCCAGCAGTTCCTGGGACTGCCGGGCAAAGGCCGCGGCAAAATCCTCGAATTCGCCCCGGCTCATTTCCAGGCGCAGGTCCCTGTAATGGATGTGGATGTTCTCCTCCATGTCCAGGAAAATATTGCGATGCCTGGGCCGGCTGAGCACGTCGCCCCGGTAGAGAATCTTCTTGATTACGCCCATATGCTTCCAAGTCGGGTCAGGCCCGCATTCATCAGTTCAGGGGGAACCTATCTGCCACGCACGCGAGCCAGAAGGCGCAGTACCGAGATGTACAGCCAGACCAGGGTGACCATCAAGCCCAGGCCGACGAACCAGGGCATGTATGCGGGGTGTTGGCGGCTTTCCAGCTTCTCGATGCGCTGGAAATCCACCAGCAGGTTCATGGCCGCGATGGTCACGATGAAGCCAAACCACAAGGTCCCTCCGGTCCCGGCGGCGTGCAGGAACGGGATGGGCATGCCCAGCAGGAGCAGCAGAAACCCGGCCAGATAGGTCAGGGCAATGGCTGCAGTGGCAGTGAAGATGAACGTCATCAGCTGGCGGGTGACCTTGATGATCCGGGTGGAGTAGAGGAAAAGCATGGAGCAGAATATGGCCAGGGTCAGGAAAATCGACTGGACCGCTATCCCGGGAAAACGGGCCTCGAAGCCCAAAGCCAGGCCGGACATGAACACTCCGCCGGCCAGGGCGTACACCGGCGCGGTGAAGGGTGCGTACTGACGATGGAAAGAAGTCAAGAACACCAGACTTAAACCGAACACGCCAGCTCCGAAACCGATGTTGCGCGCGGTTTCCGCCGCCGCGATGCTGCCTTCGGAAACGTAGGGATAGAACACCGCCACCATGCCCAGGACCGAAACCAAAGACAAGGCGAAAAGCATCAGCACGATGCCGACGATCTGCCCGCGCAACAGCAGCTTCAGGGGGACGCCCTTGGGAACTGGCGCTGACAACGACCGGCTCATGGAGAACAGGGGGGAGCCGAGACTGGTTAGGTACATGTCGGATACACTCCAGTTCGGTTTCTATTTTGATGAGGTGGTTCACAAGCCACAACAATCAAGAAGGACGTTATGTGCGAAAACGCGCTTTCAATCCCAAGATGAAAGTGATCAATAGTAGAAGTGTCATTATTGACCCAAGACCCGCGATCCAGGCCCAAAAATTTGATTTATTTACAATTTCCTTTGTCTTTACTTCATCATGGTTAAGGATGCGATCACGGATATATTCAGGAGCAATATCGATAAATTTGTCAAAATTCAAACCTAGATCAGTATCGTGCAATAAAAAGTGGAGCAATTGCGCAGCCTTCCTTGCAACGAGTTCATTCCTGGAT
>SKYX01000196.1 GCA_007127655.1 Desulfonatronum sp. | reverse complement strand
GCCGTGTTGGACATGTGCATGGGACTGATGGACAACGATGAACGCTATCTGGCCATGTATGAATTTTGCCGTTGGTATCAGGAGCAACCCCAGCCCCATGAAGACGTTTTGGAGCAACGAACGTTTCGACGCGACTAGATCAGAACGACAACCATTCCCTGCAAACTCACTGGAGCGATCATGACCGCATCCTCGAATACCGACGATTTTATCAAGGAAAAGAAAAACCTTCTTGCTCAGAACGCTGATTGCGGTAACTCACACTACAATCTAGGCGTTGCCTACCTCTCCCAACGCAAATGGAAGGAAGCTGAGGAGGAATTCTTCGCGGCCGTGGAGTCCTCGCCCACGTTGGCCGAAGCGTATGTGCAACTGGGAGGTATCCGGATGTACCAAAATGATCTGGAAGGCTGCCTGTACTTCAATCAAAAAGCCGCGGAAGTGCGTCCCAAGTTTCCGGTTCCCTACGGCAATATCGGGTTCGTGCATCTTCAGCAGGGCGAACCGGAAAAAGCGTTGGAGCCGTTGATGCAGGCCCTTTCGCTCCAACCAAAATTTATCCAGGCGCATACGACCCTGGCCAGTGCGTATTATGCATTGGGTGACCTGGAAAAATGTATCGACCATTGCGCTCGGGCGATCAAGGTCGAGCCTCGTTTCGCCCCGGCCTACAACAACCTCGCGCTGTGTTATTACGACCAGGGCAAGTTCGATTTGGCCCTGGAAAACATGGACAAGGCCCTGGAGTATGGCTTTGAAGTGGTACCGGAGTTTCGAGCTCGGCTTGAGGAGCATCGGTCCTGACCGTTGATCGTGGTGTTCAGAAGGTAACAGGACAAAGCCACAGGGGGACAGCTTAGCCTGGACCCCGGCCTGCACCGGGGTGACTTTACGGGGAAGCCCTGCTGTTTTCAGTCATTCCTGCGAAGGTCGGAATCCAGGAGATTTTTTTACGGTGTTCGATTGCCCGTTCCTATTGGGCGGCTATTTGAAATGCCGCTCAAGCAGTCGCTTTTCGGGAGGTTCCGATGGCTCATTTCAAATCCATGAAGCGTGACTTTTCAACGTTCTTGCCTCGGGACGATTGGCGGAGCTGTCTGGAGCCTTACCTCGATCTGCCGCTCCGAACGGTTGTAGGGCCGTTATTCTCCCTGCTGCTGGCTCCGGAACCGCTTTTGAAGTGGCGGGCGGTCTCGGCCTTCGGGGTGACTGTGGCCAGATTGTCCGAGCAGGATATGGAATCGGCTCGGGTGGTCATGCGCCGATTGATGTGGAATTTGAATGAAGAATCCGGAGCCATTGGCTGGGGAGCGCCGGAGTCCATGGGCGAGAGCATGGCCCGGTGTCCCCGGCTGGCAAAGGAGTTCAACCGGATCCTGGTTTCCTACGCCCAGGAACCGACGTCCGGAGACGGCAACTATCTCGACCACGAGCCGCTGCGGCGCGGAGTCTACTGGGGCATGGCCAGATTGGCCGAAAAGCATCCGGATTTGGTTCAGCGGGGCTGCGTGACGTTTCTTGAGCTGTTGAGGGATGAAGACGCGGAAAAACGGGCTCTAGGACTATGGGGGCTGGGTTCTGTGGGAAGCGGGCCAGTAGTTGCATCCGCCGTGCGTCTTCTTGTCAACGACCTCCACGTGGTCGTGATGTACCGCAATGATCAGTTGCGGGAATACTGCGTCAGCGATCTTGCCCGGGAAGCCTTGACCAAGATCGAAGCTTGATTTCCAGCTGCGTCATGTTTGATCATTTTCTGGGCCGTTTTCCTGGTAACGCCGCGCCGCCGCGACGAAGTTCACGGCCCAGGTCGGCACTCCCAGGGCGTGAAGGTGGGTGTAGCAGGCAAAGGTGTTGCGGAAAATCAGCCCGTCCCGGTTTTGGTCGATGCCGCTACCCCGCTGCATTTTCAAGGTAAAAGACACGTCCAGCGGCAACGGGGTGACACACTTGGAGTAATGAAATTCATGGCCAGTGAATTCCAGCCCTATTGCATGAAAGGGGTTGGGGTGGATCACCTTGGCCACGGTGTAGCCATGCCCCTGGGGCTTGGCGCAAAGCATGGTCTGGACCGGAAAGACTCCGGCCATGGGATAGACGGTTTCCCGGCAGATCAGGCTTTGCCCCAAGTACATGAACCCGCCGCATTCCGCGTAGATGGGCAGCCCTTGCCCAGCGAGCCGGAAGACCAAGGCCCTTGTCGCCTCGTTTTGGGCCAGCTGTTCGGCTTGGGTTTCCGGAAAACCGCCCCCTAAATACAGCCCATGAAGCACGGGCCACGGTGCAGATGAGAGCAGACTGAGTTCAACCAGTTCCGCCCCATTCCTCCGCAACTCCTCGAGATTTTCCCTGTAGTAAAACCAGAGCGCCGCATCCCGGACCACTCCGATGCGAACGGCGCCCCTCATGGTGGAAGGGGACCGGGCATCCTCTTGCCGAGAGGCCTGCAGAGCTGATTGTGCCGCCTGGTTGTCTGTCTGCGGTAGCTGCTGAACGGGCAGACTCTTAACGTCGTCTTTTCGGTAGAACACTGACGTGAAACAGCATTCCTGGAGACGGCCTTGAACCGGCTCCGGCAATGGTACACTGGAAACGCTGGTGGCGATCTTTCGAATGGCCTCGATGTCCAGGCAATCTTGGGCGATCGTGGCGAGATTGGCCAAGGTTGTCTCGGCTTCGGTGCATTCCTGATCCGAAACCAAGCCCATGTGGCGTTCGGGGATGGGGTCCGGCTTGATCTTGGGAAGAATCCCGACCACCGGGACATCCGTGTACAGCTCGATACATTGGCGGAGAATGGTCTTGTGGCGTGGTCCGGCGGTTCGGTTGAGGATGACACCCGCAAGACGCAGGTTTGGTTCGAATGTCCGGCAGCCCAATATTAAGGCGGCCACCGTGCGGGTCATCTTGGTGCAGTCAATGATCAGTACCACCGGCGTTTGGAGCAGCTTGGCCAGTTCCGCCGTAGAACAGGAGCCGCTGGTGTCCTTGCCGTCGTAGAGCCCTCTGTTGCCCTCAATCAAGGCCATATCGGCCGAGGCGGACTCTCGAAGGAAAAGGCGCAGCAGCGAATCGGCGGGCATCATGAACGGGTCGAGATTGGACGTCTCCCGCCGGGCAGCCAAGCCGAGCCAGGCGGCATCGATGTAATCCGGTCCCTTTTTGAACGGCTGGACCCGCAAGCCAATATCGGTCAATGCGCGGCACAGGCCCAAGGAAATGATGGTTTTCCCGGCTCCACCGCTTAAACCGGCCAGAATCAAGCGTGGAGGAGTGTTCACGGAGCGTGTTGGGTAATGTGGTGGAAAGGTGGGGGAGAGGAAGGATGACGAGGCGAAATCTCGTTCAAAAAATGGGGCGTCCCAAAATAGTTCGTCGTGCCGGAGGTCGTTGGGTTCGCCCCGATGCATCGCTTCGCGAGCCGATACTCATCGCTGGCTTTGAGACCGGATGTTCCGATTGCTGACAACGTTTTCTGGGAAGCCCCTGGAAAAAAGGCTTTTGAATTTATTCGCCTTCTCCGGACTGCTGTTTGCCGGTGCCTTTGAGGCCGTAAAAGGTTGTGCTACCGCTGGACCAGTACTCCAGTACTTCTTCGTTTACCATCTGACCCAGAAGCTTTTTTGATGATCG
>SKYX01000011.1 GCA_007127655.1 Desulfonatronum sp. | reverse complement strand
TTCCTCCGGGAATCCCAACGGGATTCAGTCCCATAGCCCAGGGTTGCGGCGCAGCGCAGCTGCTGACGCTACCCTGGGACCAACGCCATATTTTTCCTTCAACCCCAAGGGGGTTGCGTCCGCAAAATGGAAATCCGGCCAGCTCCGAGCAAGACTGTATCTGACGCAACCCCTTTGGGGTTGTTTCTCTTTCTTTCAATTGACCCAGGGTAGGCCAGCCTTTGGCTGTCCAACCCTGGGCTAAGGGACGATGCCCCCTTGGGGCATAAATCGAAGGCATAATTACAATTACTATTCCCTGGCGACCTGCCTGTCGGCTGACAGATCATCCGTCGGAAACGCATAGTGAGCCAAAACTTTTATCCCGAAATCAAACTATCTGGCCCGCGTGTTTTCCATGCGGTCCAATAATGACTGGAGACCGGAGTCCAGGGGGTGACGTCTGGACAGGTCACGGGCGATGTTTCGGGCTTTCTTGATTTCGCCCTGGGCCTCATGGACCAGAGCCAGATTGAGACCGGTTCGCAGGTCAAAGGGATTGTCCCGGAGCAGAATTTCCAGAAGTTGCCTGGCCTCCTCGTAGTCCCCCTCGGCCATGGCCCGTGCCGCCTGCCAGTGGGCCAACGCATCCGCTGTTTGCAACACCGCCAGCCGATCATAAGCCAGATCGAAAGCGGCCCAATCCCGGGCGCGCAACGCCCGCCCCAGCTCTTCCTCCAGGGGTCTGATCCCCGCAAGGTGCGAAGGCTCCGTCCGTTGGTGGACGGAAACATGTACCATGGGCGGCGGCTCCACTTCCTCCGCGTCAAGTGCGAGGCTGACCGTGGATCGTGACGCAACCGGGGCTGCGTGGCCTGGAGCATGCCAGAGAGCATTATCGGCTGCGTCCTCCGAACCGTCCAGTGAGCGTTCCGTGAATGAACCGGATGGGCCACGGGCATTCCCCGGTGTGGAAGGGGTCAAGGCGGCCAGCAGCGTGGAAAGACGCACATTCAGCTCTTCCAGGGTCTGCTGATCCAGAGCATGCGGAGAAACAGCCGCCGGAGACTTCGCTGAAGCCCGAGGGTCGGCTGGTGCGGTGGGCGCACGATCCAAAACCGTGGAGAGTGAATGAGGTGAAGTATCAGTGGAACGCACCTCCGCAACAGGTCCAGGTGAAACCGGCCCAGATGCAACCTGCCCATATGTAACCTGCTCGGATGTAACCTGCCCGGATTCAACCTGTCTCGACGCAAATTCGCGAGCACCCTCGCCCTGCTGAACCAGTGGAGCACGGATGCCGACGCTCTTCTCTTGCGACACGGACGTCGTCGCCATCGCGGCCTCCCGCCCTCCGGAGACCGGCCAAAGCTGAACCGTACCCCAGGCTCCAAGGGTGAACAGCACAAGGCCGCCCAGGAGCAGCCATGTTCGACGCGTGAACAAACCTTTTTCCGCCTGGGGAGATGATGGGGCGGACTCGGTGAGGGTCCACGGCGTGGAGGAACCGGCTTCAGCCAGGTTTTCCCTCCTGTGGCGCTCAAGGCTGTCATGCAGAATGCTCAATCCACCACCCGTATATCCATGATGATCACCAGCTCAGAAACTTCTGCCCGCTCGGTGCGAACCCCGGTGAGGGGAAACCGGGACGCCGCGATCAGACCGGCCCGGCCGCGGGAATCGCTCTTTCCGATCAGGCCGCCCAGAACCACGGTATCGCCGTCCCTGGCCCGGACATTGGTGGTAATGTTGCGCACCGAAACTTCCGGCAACGTGATGCGATCCCCACTTCCGGTGATGTCCACCAGCTCCAGGCTGGCCGGGTTGACCTGGCTTTCCACGGGATAGACGTGCAGGTCCACGACGCCGTCGTCATCCACGTACGGCACCACGCCGAGCATGATGCCGTCGAACAGCGTGCGCACCTCCACGGAAAAGGTTTCCCGGTCAATATCCGTGGCCCGATCTCGCGACAGGCTGTGGACGTAATTCTGCGAGCGACCGGAGGTGAACAGGGCCGGCTGTCCGTGCTTGACCCGGACGTGCGGGCTGGAAACCAGACTGACCTGACCGAACCGTTCCAGGGCTTCCATGGTGGCCGAGGCCGCCGTGGCCCCCATGCCGATGGTCGACGCTCCGGCTACGAATAATGGGGACTGCCCGCCCACCGGGGCATTCCAGCCGGCCTCCAGCCTGAGACCGCGCAGATTCGACAGCCAGTGCGTCAGGAGCTGCCAGTCGATGCCCAGCCGATACTCGGAGGAAAGCCGTACTTCCACCATCCAGGCATCGATGATCACCTGGCGGGAGACTTTGCGCTTGATGTTCCGGATCAATGCGGCCACGGCACGGTGCCGGGACGGAGTGGCCCGGACGTAAAGGGTTCCTGCCGTGGGATCCAGGGTGAAGTACTGTCCGGAAGCCTCCTGCTCTTCGCGCAAACCGATGATGTCCTGGATATTGGCCTGAAGCATGCCATACAGGGAAGCATCCGTAATCCCCTGGCCCATGTCGGAGGTAATCTTGAAAGAGCTGTTCAGGTTCTGGGAGGAATCTCGGTCCCGAGAGGTTCGTTGACTCGAAGAATCTCCGCTGGTCATGGTGTTGCCGAAAATATCCCCCCCGGCGTCCATGGAAACCTGGACCTCCCGGTTCAAAAAGCCCAGTTCATAGGATTTTTCGATGTACCGCTGGATGACCAGGAAGTTGTCCCGACGCTCATAGGCTACGTCATGGGCGGCCAGCAGGCTGTCAAGGACCGTAGAAGCCGGCGTGTCCACCAGCCGGATGGTGACCCGGTCCGCCAGCTGGACATCCGGATTGATGACCAGGCTCAGGCCGATGCTGTCGGCCAGGGCGTAAAGCACGTCCGTGAGCCGCTGGTCCTGGGCCGAGAGGGTGACCCGCATCCCATCCAGCGGATCATAGACCGGCAGGATCGGTTCCACCGGCTCCGGCGACCTCCGGCTTTGATTCAGGGATTGTTCCTGGTCCCGCAAGGCCCGGATCTCCTCCACGTGCTCAGCAAGGGTCGAATGCCCACTGTCCGCTGGAATGGGTTGTTGCGCCTGGGAGGCGCAACCGCTCAGCCCTCCGACCAGTCCTCCGGCCAGCAGGGCCAGGACGGCAAGCGCGCATGCCCATGGGATGCCGTGAATTCTTCTTTGCATGATCTTCCACATACGCCCTCCTCAGTGCGCCGCGACCCGGCCCGATGGGGCCGGTAGCCGACGGAGGCGTCCTCGGGTTTCCAGGGTCACGCCGTCGGGCTGGATGTCCACAACCCGGGAGCCGTCCCGGAGCCGATCCCCGACCCGGACCAGCCGACCGGATAGGATGGCTCGCCCTTGCTCCCCGGCGGCGATGACCATGTCCACGGAAAAGGCCATGGGGGAAGGCCGAGGGGCTTTCACCGCGACCGGTCGGTCCGGCTCCGGAAGCCGGGGTGGTTTGACCGCAAACAGACCGGCCAGGTCCGGTGCGGGGGAGGAGCCGCGGACTTCCGCCAGGCCGCGCACCACGTCCAGCAGGGCCTCGGCCTGAAGCACCAGTTCATCTCCGGCCTGTTCCCGTCCTCCGCGCCTCGGGTCGACGCCGGACACCGTGCCCCAGAACATGGCCAGGGCGACCGCCAGGGAACCGGCCATCACCAGCC
>SKYX01000015.1 GCA_007127655.1 Desulfonatronum sp. | reverse complement strand
TCCAGCAGCGGTTCAAGGATCTGGGCCCGATCTGGCAGAACCTGCGCAACAAGGTGGCCGACGCGGCCCCGGACCTGCCCGACGGCGTTCTGCCGTCCATGGTCAACGACGAGTTCGGCGACGTGTTCGGCATGCTCATCGCCCTGACCGGAGACGGCTATACCTACCGGGAGATGAAGGACGCCGCGGACCATGTCCGGGATCAACTTCTGCGCCTGGAGGACGTGGGCAAGGTATCGCTGCACGGGGTGCAGGAAGAGCGCATCTTCGTGGAGTTTTCCAATGCCCGGCTGGCCGAGTTCGGCTTCAGCCCGGCCCATGTGGTCCACCTGCTGCAGACCCAGAACGCCATCCAGCCCAGCGGCGTGGCCCTGGCCGGGGCGGAGCGGATCGTCATTGAGCCCACTGGGGAATTCACGTCCCTGGACGACCTGGCCAACGCCACCTTCCGCCTGCCGGGCCGGGCCGACGCCATCGCTCTGCGGGATTTCGCCACTATCACCCGGGACTACGTGGACCCGCCCGATCCCATGGCCCGGTTCAACGGCCAGCGCACCCTGATCGTGGCCGTGAGCATGGCCCAGGGCGGCAGGATCACGGACCTGGGCGATCGGGTTCAGGAGAGGCTGACCGAGCTGCGGGCCAACCTGCCCATGGGCCTGGACCTGGACATCCTGCTTTTCCAGCCGGATTTCGTGCGCACGGCCATTGACGACTTCATGGTCAATCTGATTTTGGCCTTTGTCTTCGTGGTCGCGGCCATGTTCGTGTTCACGGGGCTGCGCACCGGCGTCGTGGCCGGGCTGATCATCCCCATGTCCATCCTGACCTGCATCGCCCTGATGCCGCTGTTCGGCGTAGACCTGCAGAGGGTGTCCATCGCCTCGTTCATCATCGCCCTGGGCCTGCTGGTGGCCAACGGCGTGGTGGTCAGCGAGAACATCCTGGTCCGCCTGAACCGGGGCGAGGACCGTCGAGATGCGGCAATGCACTCGGTACGCGAGCTCTGGTTTCCCCTGCTGACCTCCTCCCTGACCACGATCTTCGCCTTCATGCCCATCCCCATGGCCAAGTCCGAGACCGGCGAATACACCACGTCCCTGTTCATCGTGGTCAGCCTGACCCTGCTCTTGTCCTGGATCTACTCCCTGACCATGGTCCCCCTGCTTAGCTACTATTTCCAGAAACCACGCCAAAGGGAGCGTGAAAACGGTCGCGAGCCCTTTTCCGGCCTCTGGTACCGGGGATTCCGCGGTCTGCTGCTGTTCTGTCTACGACGGCGGACCCTCTTTCTGACCTTCGCTCTGCTGCTGACCATCGGGGGAACCGCGGCCTTCAACCTGGTACCGACCATCTTCTTCCCGCCCAATGACCGGGAAATGTTCACCATCGACTTCTGGCAGCCCTTTGGCACGGATATCCGCTCCACCGCGGACCGATTGGCCGATCTGGAAGCCCACTTGGTCGATCAGCCCGGCGTGGCCTCCCTGGGCGCGTTCATCGGCGACGGAGGCCCTCGCTGGGACCTCGCCGTGAACCCGGAACACCCCAATCCCAACTACGCCTTCGTCATCGTGAACACCAAAACCCTGGAAGACGTCGGTCCGCTGATCCGGTCCACCAGGGTTTATCTTGACGAGCACTTTCCTGACGCCCGGCATACGGTGAGCCGCCTGGAACTCGGCCCGCCCGTGGGCGCGCCAATCCAGATCCGCGTCTCCGGTCCGGAAATCGACACCCTCTACCGTTTGCGGGACGATATCGTTCTGGCCATCGCCCCGGTTAAGGGCATCACCTCCATCTACGACGACTGGGGCGAATGGACCAAGAAACTGGTCGTGGACGTGAACCAGGAACAGGCCAAACTCGCCGGACTGAGCACCCAGGACATTGCCCTGTCCCTGCAAACACAGATTTCCGGCCTCACGGCCACCCATTACAGGGAAGGCGACAACCTGGTGCCAGTGGTGCTCCGGGCCCAGGAAAGATTTCGCGAGGATCTGGGCAACATCGAAGGGCTCAACGTCTATGGGTTTGGTGCCGAGAACGCCCAGGGCCACGGCGTGCCTCTGCTCCAGCTGGCCGACACCCGGCTGGTCTGGCAGCCCAGCGACATTCGCCGCCGGGACCAGACCCGGACCATGACCGTGAAGGTGGAAATCTCCGGGCGCTATGCCGCGGACGTCCTGGCCGAGGTCGAAGCCCAGGTGGACCGGATGGTCCTGGGGCCGGACTGGCCGGATCAGTATTACGTGGAGTACGGAGGGGAGGTGGAGGAAAGCACCGAGGCCAACGCCTCGGTCATGGCCGGGGTGCCTCTGGCCATGGGCCTGCTGGCCCTGGTGCTCATCGTGCAGTTCAATTCCATCCGCCGCTTTCTGATCATCCTGCTGACCATCCCGCCGATGATGGTCGGGATCAGCGCCGGACTGCTGCTGACCCGCGAGCCCTTCGGGTTCATGGCCATGCTGGGGATGATCAGCCTGGTGGGGATCATCGTGAACAACGCCATCCTGATCCTGGACCGGATGGAGATCGAACGGGCCGCGGGCAAGCAGCCCCACGATCTGGTGGTGGATGCCGTCCTGGAACGGCTGCGGGCCATCTTCCTCACCGCGGCCACCACGATCATGGGCCTGATCCCCCTGGCCGTGCTCGGCGGCGACATGTGGCGGCCTATGGCCAACGTCCTGATCTTCGGCCTGGCCTTCTCATCCCTGTTCACCCTGGTCCTCTGCCCGGTACTCTACGCCGCGTTCTTCCGGGTGCGGTTCGCGAAGTCGAAGCCGTGATGGCATGCCCTCCTGCAAGGGTTGGCGCGGGGCGAAGGCGGAAGGTCCGGACAGGGCGGTTCCTGTTTGGTTGCACCGGCAAATATTACAAAAATGTCTTGAACTGTGATGGGATGAATTTGTGAGGGCTCTGATGGATTGCGCCCATCTCACCCCATCCTCGTCCCCAAGATAACGCCCACGATGGTGATCATCTGGGCAAACAGCAGGGCGGCGGTCCAGAAGAGCATTTTGACATTGCTGGAGGCAATCTTCTGGGTCAGGTCGACGCGCATTTCCGCGATCTCCTTGCTCAAGTCCGCCCGAACCTGCTCAATGTCCCTGCTCAAGTCCGCCCGAACCTGCTCGATCTCTTTCTGCAAGCGCAGCTCGGTTTGGCGCACTCCACTGCCCGTGGCCATGTCCCGGAGTTCGGGGTAGCGATCCTCCAGGCTCTCGAAGGCGCTGGCGATGATTTTGGCTCTGGTCCGGTCGTCCTTGGCATCCAGAAGACTGTCGTACAAATCAATGACTTTGGCTGAATGTGCCATAAGTAAACGCTCCGTTAAGTTGGAATCACCTCGTCCCCAGAATCACGGCCACGACGGCAAAAAGCTGGGCAAAGAGCAGGCCGGCGGTCCAGAAGAGCATTTTGACGTTGCCGGAGGCAATCTTCTGGGTCAGGTCGACGCGCATTTCCGCGATCTCCTTGCTCAAGTCCGCCCGAACCTGCTCAATGTCCCTGCTCAAGTCCGCCCGAACCTGCTCGATCTCCTTGCTCAAGTCGGAACGGACTTTGTGAATTTCCACGGTCAATTCAGTGCGGACTTCCTCGATACGCAAGCGTACCTGCTCGATCTCCTTGCTCAAGTCC
>SKYX01000084.1 GCA_007127655.1 Desulfonatronum sp. | reverse complement strand
CCAAGAAAAACATTTTAAAAGCGCAGGAAAGATGCGCTTTTAAAAAAGTTGCTTCACCTCAGACGGGGTGTAAAAATCATGCGTTTGATAAGCCTAATCGCACAGTGGACGATGTCTTTCCCAATCGCATTGACGTCCATCCTATCGTTCCTTTCTCGCCGACAGGCGTGGAGCTTTCGGCTTCCGCATCTTTCCAGCGGAAGCCGAAAAATCTTCTTGGCGTCCCCCGTGCCTTGAGCGTAGCGGGCGGTAAATCTTTCATAAGCCACAAAGTCGCGCTCATTTTCGGAACACCATCGCGTCACCGCGAACTGTTCACGAAGCAAGGAGAGAAATCAAGAAAAACTATGAGGGGGTGGGGGTTGTTTACGGGAGTTCTTGAGGGGACTCCCGTAGCAGACGGATTTTGCGAAAGGGTAGAATCAGGAAGGAAAGGACCAGCCCGGAGAGCAGGTAGGTCAGGAAAAACAGGAAACCCAAAATTTTGGGTTCGGAGGCGATGACCACGAAGATCAGCATGGCCGCCACGGTGGTCCGGAACGGATGGGTGCGTATGCCGTCGAATTCCTTCAAGGACGGATAGCGCACCCGGCTGACCATCAAAAAGGAGAGCACGTACACCAACACAAGGGTGATCGTACCGTACATATCTTCGAGAAAGGCAGGAGACTGGGTGCTGAACAGGACCAGGGTGGCCAGGACGCAGGCCGCAGCGGGAATGGGCATGCCAATGAAGTATTTCTGAGAAATCTTGCCTGACTGGACGTTGAACCTGGCCAGTCGCAGTGCGCCGCAGGCCACGATCAGGAAAGAGGCCAGCAAACCCAGGCGACCGTATTCCTGCAACTGCCACATATAGACCATGATCGCCGGGGCTACACCGAAAGCCACCAGATCGGCCAAAGAGTCCAACTGGACGCCGAACTCGCTGGTGGAGTGGGTCAGGCGGGCGACCATTCCGTCCATGCCGTCCAGAACACAACTGACCAAAATGGCCAGGGCGCTATACAAGAACTGCCCTTCAATGGCCCAGATGATCGCCAGAAAGCCAGAAAACAGGCTGGCGGTGGTGAAGAGGTTGGGGAGGAGGTAGACCCCTTTGCAGATGGGCTGATTCGGACGGTTCACGAGGACTCGGTTTTGAGTTGTTGGTCTTTCAATTCGGCCATGACGGTCAGGCCGGCACATGTGTATTGTCCTTTCGTTACACGAACATCATATGCGCCAGGCAGGTAGAGGTCAACCCTGGAGCCGAATTTGATCAATCCGATGCGCAGCCCCCGGGACACCTCATCCCCCTCCTCGGCCCAGCACACGATCCGCCGGGCCACCAAGCCCGCTATCTGGACCACGGTCCACCCGTGGCCGTGCTCGTCCACGATCCGAAATTGATTGCGCTCGTTGTCCTCGGACGCCTTGTCCAGGGCCGCGTTCAGGAATTTTCCGGGAAAGTAGGTGATCCTGTCTACCCGCCCGGTCACCGGGGTCCTGTTCACATGCACGTTGAACACATTCATGAAGATGGAGACCTTTGTCCGCACTTGGCCAGTGGCCGGATCAACGGCAGGACCGACGAAGACGATCTTGCCGTCCGCCGGAGCCACGGCGAGACCTGGCTCCTGGGGTGTGACCCGTTCCGGGTCGCGAAAAAAGTTCAGGGTCAGAATCGTCAGGACGAGGGCAATCACGGTCGGGACTCCCCAACCGAGAACGGCCAGGATCAACGTCACGAAGGCCCCCAGTCCAATATACGGCAAGCCCTCTTTGACGACTCCGGGTGAAGATTGGCGCATTTGAATGCTCCTTATGTCAGGTCAAGGTTCGGGTTAAAAAACTGGGGCCGCCGCCCCCTCTTGCGGCTTCTCCTCACTCAGTCCCCGTTGGTGAACGACCCCATGAAGCACTGCTCCGCCTCGGCGTTGCCGATCATGATCAATTCCGTGTCCGGAGCAATGGAGCTGCCCGGCGAGGGGTTGATGTTCAGCTGGCCCTTGTTGTCGATGGCGATCACGTTGCAGCCGGTCTTTTGGCGAATATTGCTTTGCTCCAGGGTTTTCCCGACCAATTTTTTGGGTGCGGGCATCTTGAAGATGTTCAATCCTTCGGAAACCATCAAGGTATTGTCCTGCAACAGATAGTTTGTAATGCTGGTCACGCCCAGGGAGGCATAGGACATCACCAGGTCGGCTCCGGCCCGGTGCAGCTTGGAGATGTTGCGGTCCAGGGTGGCCCGGGTGATGATCTGAATGTCCGGTCGGAGGCGACGACAATAGATGGTCAAATAAATGTTCATGTCGTCGTCATGGGTGGTCACGATCACCGAGGGCGCGATGTCGATCCCCGCCTTGCGCAGGGTGTCCAGGTCCGCGGCACTGCCGTGGACGTACTCGTCCTCCGAGTACATTGTCGCGCCCTTGATGGCGCGAACATTCTTTTCCACGATCTTGTAGGCCACGTCGCGGGCCTTGAGCGTATCCGCCGCGGCCCTGCCGACTCTGCCCCCGCCCAGGATCAGCACCGGAGCCTCGCTGACCGCATAGCCGCCAAACGTTTCGTCATACACGGCCAACTGCTGATCAGAACCTGCCAGAACAAGCACGGTGGAGGCGGAAATCATGGTGTCCGGCAACGGCACCTTGTACTTGCCCCGCTCCCAGACCCCGGCAACGGTGATCCCGGTCAATTCCCGCAACCGGCTTTCCAGAATGGTCTTGCCCTCCAGCGAACTGCGCATGGCCGGGACTTCGGCGATGAGCAGATCGTCGAATCGACCGATGATGTTCGCGCGCATGCTCACGCCCAAAACCCGCCGAGCCAACGACTGCCCGAGCATCTTGGTAAACTGGTAGACGTGGCTGCTGCCGGCCAGTTCAAGAATATCCACGGAATCGTCATCCGAGGCGTTGGATACGATGGGCGTTTTTTCGCAGAGTTCACGCAGGGTATAGACGATGTTGGTGTTGATCTTGTCCTCAGTGTGATTCACCACGATCAAGGCCGCTTTGTCGGCCTGAATCCGGCGGTACGTCTCAATATCGTCCAGTTCGCCGAGCACGACCTTGAAGCCCTGTTCATGCAAACCCTGGGCGTCTTGCTGATCGCCGACAACCAGATAACAGGTCCGACCGTACTGCTTCAGCTTGCCTATCAGGCTCAAACAGATCGGATCGATACCCACAATGATCACGTGGTCCGCCGTGTTCTCGGGCAGGGTGCGAATGGTCCGCGACTTGGCCTGGGCTTCAAGCCAGGGAGCGTAAAAAAACTGGATGAAAGTGAACGGCAGCATCACCAGCAAAAAAACCACGCCGGAAAGCAGAACCACAAGGGAAAAAATCAGCCCTAAATCCGTATGGAAGATAATGTCCCCGAACCCCAGAGTGCTCATGGTGACCAACGTCCAGTAGACGCCGGCCACCCAGGAATAGGAGCGCCCCTCGTGGTGGACCATGATCACATGAAACAGAATGCTGTAAACCGTGACCAATGTCAGCAGGACCACGATGAACTTCAACAGAATCCGCAAGTCCCTCTTGGCCTTGTTTGTTTGAAGCAGGGCGATGATCTGGGAGGGAAGATATTTCATGGGAGAGTAAAAAATCGGGATTCGTGACAGGGAGGAAGCTAATCCAGGATGAAAAACCGCACCACGT
>SKYX01000193.1 GCA_007127655.1 Desulfonatronum sp. | reverse complement strand
TCTGGATCTTATCCGTTCCCTGAACTCAGGTTCCTGATAGACAACTTCCCAAAAGTCGTTAGGGGCGGCCAACGCCTCTCGTGTCGTTCGGTAGAATTTGGCGAAATTGTCGTTCAAGTAGGTGGACCGCACCCTTGGATCGACCGAGTTTACGGCAACCCCCACCGGAAGATTGTCCAGGGTCGCCTTGATGAAGGCTTCCCGTTCCTGCAGCGCTTCCATGGCTTGCTTTGCTTCAACCATTGAACCGATGAGATTGGCCGTGGTTTTAAGACGGCTTTTCGCCATCTCAATAATATAGGGAGGGCGTGAATTATACGCAGTGGCCTCGCGGAGAAGGTCGTCGTAGTCGAGATGGTAGGCATCAGCCAGCATTTTGAGTTTTTCAGGGTCTTTCGGCGGATCGCCGTACCCGAAGTTGATCACCCCTATGACATCTCCGCCGGCAAAAATCGGCACAGCGAACAATCTAATGCCTCCATTGCACTCGATGTCCGCCTGCGCGCCCTTGGCAATGGCCTTTTTGGAGCAATCAGTCCAGCAGGATTCATGACACAACCATTTACCTGAATTCAGCGCTTCGGCATTGTCAGGCGTATCGCAAAGATTGCGCGAAGCCTTGTCCATCATTCGGCACCAGCCCGAAGTAAAAATCCCGAAGGCGTAGTCCCCGTTCGCCTCGTAGATCGCTGAGGAAGTCCCGAGCAATTCCAGGTAATCGTCGGCAAAACTTTTCAAACGTTCGTGTCCTATGGATTTCAGGATAATGCCATCATGATTCAATTCGGTCAGGTCGCCATATCCCTGGTCGTGAGTCTCTGAATGAACTCCGATGCTTAAGATTGGCTTCTTGGACAGCATCCATTCAATTTGTTTCAGTTTCTCTTCGGCTTGTTTGCGTTCTGTAATATCTCTTGTGCTGAACAGGAGTTCCTTTGGTTTGCCAGCATTATCAAGAATGAACTTCCCGATTGTCTCAAACCAAAGATATTCACCGTCATTTCGAAGATATCTGTACTCAACCTTTTTGCCGTCTTCACTGTTGGTCAAAAATTCCCCAAAGGCTGTTGCAACTCTTTGATAATCGTCAGTGTGGACGAACTCCATGACGTTCCTGCCGACAAGCACATCAAGATCATATCCCAGGATGCTATGGGAAGAGCCGATAAATTTGTAGTTGCCGTCCATGTCCGTCACGGACACGAGATCGCTCATGGTGTTGGTAATAGTATCCAACAACTGGGTTTTCCTGCGCAGGGCATCTTCGGCCTGCTTGCGCTCGGTAATGTCCTCGAACGTGGCATAAGCCTGAAAGGGTTTTGATTCTCCCGGCTGAAACAAGGGAATGGCTGTGATGGACAACCAGATATGAGTATTCTTGTCCGGATGAAGCACGCCCCGGATCACAGGCCCGAGGGGTTCGCCGGTTCGCAGGGCGATCATGGCCAAGTGATCCGTTCCTGAGACTTCTGATCCGTCTTCCTTGATCATCCTCCAGTGCGGGTCCATGGACGTCTTGCCGCGCATCTGGTCGAAAGAGAGGCCAAGAATCCTTTCAGCGGCTGGATTGGCCGAGATGATGGCCCCATCGGCAGCATGATGAACCACACCCTGGGCCATGGTTTCGAACAGCCGGCGGTGTTTTTCCTCGCTTTGCCGCAGCTTCTCCTCGGTCTGTCTACGTTTTGAGATGTCATGCAAAATGCAATGAGTTCTAATAAATTTTCCTTTAGGATTTCGCTGTGTTCGGCCCTCCAGCAGAACTACTACAATTGAGCCATTCTTGTGTAAAAGCTCCAATTCTCCAGCGACATGGCCGCTGCATTTAAAATTCTCAAATGTTTCAGGATAGAGGTGCCTGGTACGTTCTGACCATAATTCGTCAAAATTCGTACCCAAGAGTTCAAAACGTTCGTACCCAAGAAGTTCACATAGCCTGTCATTGACATCAATGTACCGTCCTTCTTCATCCAAAGATTGATAAGCAATGGGTGAGTTTTCAAAAAGAGATCTGAACCGTTGTTCGCTATTGCGAAGCATTTCTTTGGATTGTTCTTGTTTGGTAATATCCGTAGTAAAGCCCTGATAGGCCACGATCCGCCCCTCTGTATCTCTTACTGTATGAGCATTCTTGGATACCCAGATCACCGTCCCGTCCCGCCGGAGCATCCGGCATTCATGGTTGACCACCTCGCCGTGCTCTTCCAGTGGTCGGATGAATTCCTTCCGGTCTTCCGGGTCGGCATACACCTGCGTGGCGATATCCGTAATCGATTCGATCAGTTCTTCCGGTAAATCATAGCCGTACATCCTGGCCAAGGCAGGGTTGACCGATATATAGCGTCCCTCGGGCGTGGACCTAAAAATGCCGATGGGGGCGTTGTCGAAGATGTCCTGAAGATCGACGCCCGGCACAGGGCTGGGACCGTTTTGGGCTGGTGTTTGCTTGGGCATGGATGGCTCCAAGGGGTGAAAGAAAGTTGAAAGTTGAAGGTTAAAAGGGGGAAGGTTGGAAGGTAAAAAGTAGACAAGTTAAAGGTTGGAAGGCGTACGCACTTTTCCTGACAGCCATGCCTCACACCCCCGGCAGCGTGAAAAACACCGTTGTCCCCTTGCCCGGCTCGCTCTCCACCCAGATGCGTCCGCCGTGGTGCTCAATGAACTGCTTGCACAGGACCAGCCCCAGGCCGGTGCCTTTTTCGCCTTCCGTGCCCCGCTGCCGTTTATCTTTCTCCAGGAAAAAAGCCGATGACACGATCTGCTCGTTCATCCCGATGCCGTTATCCTGAATCGCCACAGTGACTGTCTGTCCTTCCTGTCGAGCCGTGATGACGATCTCGCCGCCCCGATGGGAGAACTTGATCGCATTGAAGAGGACATTGCGGAGCACGGTCTTGAGCATGGGCTGGTCGACAAGAACCGTCAGACCTTGGGGGACATCTTTGCGGATGGCGATATCCTTGGCCCTGGCCATGTCCTGGCCGGTGGAGAGCCCCATGGTCATCAGGTCGTCCAGGCTGCTCGACGTGGGCGCATAATCCATGCCTCCCTGGCTCATGCGCGCCCATTGCAGCAGGTCTTCCAGAAGTTCAAAGGTGTTCCTGGCGCTTTTATGCATTTCCGTCGCGAGAAACGGGAAATCCTGTTCGGAAAAGATCTCCGGTTCCATGGCCAGCATTTGCGTCGATCCCACAAGGCCGGACATGGGTGACTTGAGGTCGTGGGCAATGATGGAGAAGAGCTTGTCTTTTTCGGTCAAGAGGTGCTGCAGTTGTTCGGTCTTGTTCCTGATCTCGGCCTCGACTCGTTTACGCTCGCTGATGTCGCGGATCAGTTCCACCGTGTACGCAACATTGCCGTCATCGGAGAAAATCGGATTGGCTCGGCAGTTCAGGTGTATATCCAGTTCGGGCAGGTACTTTTCCAAGGCGACAGGCTGTCTTGCCTTGACTGCTCGTTGTGTCGCGCAGGGGTCGCATGGCGCATTGCGTCCAATAAGTTCATAACATTTGGCACCCTCAATCAGCTCCTGAGACTTGTTCAGGAAAGCGTATCCAGCCTTGTTGTAGCGCACCACGCTCAGGTCGGGACGCTTGACGCTCATAATGTCCGGGGTATTGTCCAGGATGGCTTCCAGCAGAGCCGTCTTTTCCTT
>SKYX01000269.1 GCA_007127655.1 Desulfonatronum sp. | reverse complement strand
TTTTTATACCGCAACGGCTTGATGGTACGAGGCCGGTGATGGAGTTTCGAGCCGTCCCAAACAGGGTCAACCAGCCGCCATTGCGGGAAAAATTTGGTGAGAACAAAATTGCCCTGCAACTGGAAGGCTTGGGGTTGACTTTATGCAACTATTGCATGACGCTGCCTCTCCCATGCCAACCATCAAGCGCTTTTCTCAATACCGCCTCGTGATCAACGAACGGGACCACAACCCACCCCATTTTCACATCCGGATGAACGACGGCCGCGAAGCTTGGGTGAAAATTGACGGAATGGAAATCATACATGGGCGTGTCACTGCCCGGGAAATTGCCGACGCTCTGAGATGGGCCAGGGAAAACCGCCATATTTTGATGGATAAATTCGAGGAATTGCAGCAATGAGCAAAAAGCATTTTCAATTGACGAACGTGGAAGCCAAGCCCGAACAGCAGCTTCGTCTGACCTATGCGGATGGACGATCCTTTGAGGTCGATCTGTCCGAATGGATTGCGACCTCTCGCGGGTTGACCCGATTACAGGACCGGGAGCTGTTTTCCAAAGCCAGGCTGGGATTGGGGGGATGGTCCATTGAATGGATTGAGGACGAATTGGACCTCGGGGCCGACAACCTCCGAAACCTGGCCGTGGAACAGGCTGGCGGCATCGGCCATGAACGGATATGGAACTGGCTGCATGAAACCGGGTTGACCTTGGACCAGGCCGCGGAAGCTTTGGGAATCTCGCGGCGGATGCTGATCTACTATCGTGACGGCGAAAAACCGATTCCCAGAGCCGTCTGGCTGGCCTGCCTGGGCTGGAAAGCGGTTCGCCCCAAAGGCCGGGACCTGCCCAAAAACATCCCCTCTCCCAGCGAATACACGGCTCTCCATGTTTAGCGATGAATGCATCAATGACCTGCACCCGACTCCCCAGGACATTGCCTTGACCGCCAAGCCTGGATAAGAACCGCCTTGGCCGTGAATGACGGGCCGAATCTTCTTTTTTACGATCTCAAACCAGCCAGGAACAGAACATATGGGTTTTTTCTCCAAGGTAAAAAAATGGTGGTCCACCGAAGAAGCGACCAATACTGAAGAATCGATCGAACAGCCGGAACCGAAGCCTTCCCAGGAATCATCGGAGGCCTCGGATTCAGCGGAGATAGTCGATCAAGCCGTACCGGCGGACCAGGCGCCAACAACGCCCGCGCCGGAACCGGAGCCGGTCGAGCCTTCCCCGGAACCTGTCGCGGAACACACTCCCGAAGACGCTTCCGAACTGGAATCAAGGTCGGAAGAGGAAAAGAAACGACCGACGGGTCCGGAGAGCATTCAGCCTCCCCTGGAAACCGCCCCGCAGGTTGTTCCGGATTCTCACCCCGAGCCTCGCCTGAAGACCGGACCTGAACCTGTTGCCGAACCTGCTCCTGGAGCTGCTCCCGAAGCTACTTCTGAGTCTGTTCCCGAATCCGTTTCCGACCCTTCTCCGGGACCAGCCTTTGAAAGCCAGGAGCAACCCACTTCCAAGGCCCGCCCGGGCCTGCTTTCCCGCCTCTTTTCCCGTCAGCCCGCCAAGCCGACGCCGTCTCCGGAACCGGAGCCGACCTCGAAACCGGAACAACCCGTCGAGACCACCCCAGCCAAACCTTCCGAGCCCGGACGGGCAACCGAAGCGACAGCCAAAGCCCCTGAGTGGCAAGCCCAGGTCATGCAGGCCCTGCGCGGGGCCGAGCCCAAGCTCAGCGTCTGGCTGGAGCACACCCTTTCCGGGGTGGAGACCATGGGCGACGAGTTGTGGGAACGGTTGCGCTTCCTGTTCCGGGCCCTGGAGGCCCCGGAGGACGAGGCCGAACTGTTCATCACCAAGTTCCGGGACTGGCTGGAGGACATGGGCTACGAGCAGGTGGCTGAATTCCGGTCCGAGTTGCAATACCGGCTGGCCCTGGCCCTGGAACTGGAAGACGAGGAGGACGAACGGGATCGCCTCTTCCTGAAGCTCTCCGAAGGCCTGAACAAGACCCGGGAACAGCTCACCAAGCGCATCGACGCCCTGCTCTCGGCCCATCGCAAGTTCGACGACCCGTTCTGGGAGGAGTTGGAAGAAGTGCTGATCATGGCCGACGTGGGGCACCGCTCCGCGGTCATGCTCCTGGACCGGCTCAAGGCCCGGGTGCGCAAGGAAGACATCAGCGAACCCGAAGCATTCCGGGAAGTGCTGCGCCAGGAACTGGCCGCCATCTTTCCCAAACCCAAAGTCGTCGAATTGCCCCAGGGGCCGGAAATCGTTCTGGTGGTGGGCGTGAACGGCGTGGGCAAAACCACGACCATCGCCAAGCTGGCCCACCGCGCCCAGATGCAGGGCCGCAAGGTGCTCGTGGCCGCCGGGGACACCTTCCGGGCCGCGGCCATGGAGCAGCTTGCCATCTGGGCCAAGCGCACTGGTGCGGACTTCTTCAGCAAAGGCGAAGGTGCTGACCCGGCGGCCGTGGCCTACGAGGCCGTGGACGCGGCCCTGCAAGGCGGCCACGACGTGGTCTTTCTGGACACCGCGGGCCGGCTGCACACCAAGGTCGACCTGATGGACGAACTGCGCAAGATCAAGCGCGTCCTGGCCAAGAAACTTCCCGGTGCGCCCCATCGCTGCCTATTGGTTGTGGACGCCACCACCGGGCAGAATGCCCTGTCCCAGACCAGGCTGTTCAACGAGGCGGTCAGCGTGGACGAGATCATCCTGACCAAGCTGGACGGCACGTCCAAGGGCGGCATCGTGGTGGCCATTGCCCTGGAGTTCAGCATGCCCATCAGCTTCGTGGGCCTGGGCGAGAAGATGGAAGATCTTCGACCGTTCAGCGGCGAGGACTTTGCCAAGGCCCTGGTGAACTAGTTTTCATCCGGAAACGGCCCTTTTTCCTTTTGGCTTCGTCAGTCTTCGCAATTATTCGTCAACGTATTGATATACGCATCCTCATAATTGCTTGACTTCCTTGCCAAAAGAAAAAATTGCTCGTTTCCGAATTGAAAACCGGCAATTTCATCATCCGGAAGCAAAAGAGTTTCCGGATGGAAACGAACTAAAGCTGGTGAACTGAATCTATTACCGTGCGCCCCATGTCCTCCCCACTCTCTACTCCCACCGCCCCTGAACCAATGGCCGTTTCCTGCATCCTGCCGGTCTACAACGAGGAAGGCTGCCTGGAAGCGCTTCTCGACGAGCTGACGGCAGAGCTGAACGAACTGGGGCGACCCTCTGAAATTATCTGCGTGGATGATTGCAGTCAGGACGGCAGCCTGGCCCTGCTGTCCCGGCTGCGTCCCGTCCACGACAGGCTCCGGGTCGTTCGGCACACCCGCAACCTGGGCCAAAGCGCGGCCTTTGCCACCGGGTTCCAGGTTGCCCGCGGCCAAATCCTGATCACCATGGATGCGGACATGCAACACGACCCGACGGACATCCCCCGGCTGGTGCGCGCCCTGACCCCGGAAACGGACATGGTTTGCGGCATCCGGGCCAACCGCCGGGACAATTGGGTCAAGCGCGTCTCCTCCCGGCTGGCCAACCGGTTCCGGGATATGGTCTCCGGGGACCGGATCGCGGACGCAGGCTGCACGTTCCGTGCTCTGCGCCGGACCGCCCTACCGGAACTCCTGGTGTTCAACGGC
>SKYX01000437.1 GCA_007127655.1 Desulfonatronum sp. | reverse complement strand
ATAGGAGACGTCGAGAAACTGCCGGGGCGGCCCGTCGTTGCGAACCAGCCAGACCAGGGTCGGCCGGGGACGCAGCCCGGCGGGCATTTCAGCCAGATACACGGCGTCATGGTTTCCGACGAAGATCTGATCGTCCACCTGGAAGATGGGCCGGTCGTTGTTGGCCAGGAGCACGGCCTCCCGGAGCACCGTGGCTTTGCGGTCATGGGGATCGGGCAGCACGACCTTCAGCGTCTGGCCCACGTAGCGGTCCAGCAGGCTCTTTACGCTGATCAGGTCGTACTCGTAGTTCATGTCCAGGACCACGAAGGCTTCGGGCGCGGTCAGGGAACGGACCTGCAAGGTGGGGGCCTCAATGGTTTCGGCAACACCGCTGAACTCCACCAGTCCCGAACCCGAGGGCAACTCCACTTCCCGGACTTCGTTAACCAGGGCCTGTCCGTGGTTGTAGATCGTGACGGTCAAGGTCGCGCTCTCCTCGGCCCAGGACGTCCGGCCAAGGAGAATGCAGCACAAGAAGAGGGAAATGGTGATCAGGGTTTTCATGGCGAACCTCGGTGTTTGAAATTGCCTTCGCGCCTTCATCTTGCTCCACTTTGCTTCAATAGCGGCATCATCAAGTAACTTCTCACAAACTTGGGGCAAGCATGGCCTGAGGTGATGGTCTGCCGTAGGGGCGGTTCGCGAACCGCCCCTACGGATTAGCTATTCAAATCACAACCCCTTCTCTGCCATATACGTCACCAAATCCCCAACCCGGCAGGAATAGCCCCATTCGTTGTCGTACCAGGAGTAGATTTTGGCCATGTTGCCGGACTGGACCATGGTGAAGTCGGCCTCCACGATGGACGAGCGGGGGTCGCCGATGAAGTCCGAGGAGACCAGCGGGGACTCGGAGTACCCGAGGATGCCTTTCAGGGGGCCTTCAGCCGCGGCCTTGAGCAAGGCCCGCAGGTCCTCGGTGGTGGTATCCTTTTCCAGTTCGCAGACGAAGTCCACCAAAGAGACCGTGGGGGTGGGCACGCGGACCGAGTAGCCGGAGAACTTGCCGGCCATTTCCGGGATGACCAGGGCCACGGCCTTGGCCGCGCCGGTGGAAGTGGGGATCATGTTGCAGGCCGCGGCCCGGGCCCGGCGCAGGTCGGAGTGAGGCAGATCAAGGATGCGCTGGTCGTTGGTGTAGGCGTGGATGGTGGTCATGGTGCCCTTGCTGATGCCGTACTTCTCGTGCACGACCTTGACCACGGGGGCCAGGCAGTTGGTGGTGCAGGATGCGTTGGAGATGATGTGATGCTTGGCTGGGTTGTAGGCGGCCTCGTTTACACCCATGACGATGGTGATGTCCTCCTCCTTGGCTGGCGCGGAGATGATCACCTTTTTGGCCCCGGCCTCGATGTGCATGGCCGCCTTGGGACCGGTGCGGAAGATGCCCGTGCACTCCACCACCACGTCAACCTGGCGCGAGGCCCAGGGGATCTGCCGGGGATCGCGCTCGGCGAAGTTGGTCACCTGGAAATCGTCGCCCACCAGCATGGTGTCTCCGTTCACACGGATTTCGGGCTCAAAGCGCCCGTAGCTGGTGTCGTAGGCCACGAGGTGGGCGTTGGTCTTGATGTCGAACAGGTCGTTCACCGCCACGACCTCGATGACGTCGCGGTGATACTTCCACATGGATTTGAGGACCTGCCGCCCGATGCGGCCAAAACCGTTGATACCGACACGTATTTTGCTCATGCGTTCCTCCGAACGGATGTCGAGTTGCTGGGTTGGGATAAAGCCGGGGAAGGCTTGGCGTTGCCGTCCATACAGAAGACCTTGCCCGGTAATTCGTTTAAAAATCCCAAGTGCACGAAGCAAGAAAAGGGCAAGGTCGAAGCGTATTTCTTCATCCGCGAGAGTTTGAGTTTTTCGCGGCGACGCGGCAATTGGGATTTTTTCAACGGGCTATCAATCAATCCTCGAAGACCTGGTAGATATAGTCGTTGGCCAGCTCACTGGCCCGTTTGAGGGCGTGGAACATCCGGGCGTTTTCCAGGGCAATGCCGCAGAGGTTGGCGATGCAACTCAAGAATTCCAGTTCTTCATCGGAGAACTGACGGGTTTCCCCGGCGTAGACCCTTAGGACGCCGATGACCTTGTTGCCCTGGGCGGTGAGCGGCACTACCACGATGGAGACCAGCCCTTCCTCAGAGGCCTGTTGTGGGTACTGGAAGCGGGGATCGGTCCGAACGTCGGCGATGTACACGGCATTCCCAGCCAGGGCTTCCTGGTCCAGCTTGCTTTTGGCCACTTCCACCGGCCCTTTTTGGGCGTAGCGCTGGCTCAGTCCATAGTAGGCATCCGGCTTGAGAATTTCCCCTGTCCTGTTCAACAGACGGATGAAGCACCCCTTGGCGTTCATGGTCGTGGCCACCTGTTCGACGATCTGGCTGAGGACCACCTTGGGCTCCAGCGACGAGTTAACGACCTTGGCGATCTTGTAAATGGTCTTGTAAAAAGCTTGTGGTTCCATAGCTGTTCCTGCCTTTGCTGAATTGTCCACGTGCATGCGACCGGGCCACATTGGCGCTGGCGTCCCGCTCGAGGCCTCTTTCTCGTCTTAACACGCCTGAGTTCCGTTTGGCTGCGTTCGGCCATAACGACAACAGGGCGAACGCCCCGCGAGTTACGCCTGCTCTTAAACGAGCACGATTATCTTGCCTAGTCCAGGCGGTATTGCATTGCAAGAGGATGGAAATCGAGAAACTTTGAGGCAAAAGGACGGTTCAAAGGTCGACGAGCACGGCGGGGGAGGGAGACAGGTCATACCCGATATTTGTTTTATGGCCCCTGTTTTTCAAGTAATGTGGATTGCCGGAGCAAACAGGATTCTGTACAGGTTGCCACCGGCACGACCATAACCTTTCCACGGAGCAAACCATGTTCAAGCACATGATCCTCTCGTCATTTCTCCTCCTGACATTCTGCTTTGTCAGCCCTCTTCCCAGCGTCCTTTTCGCGGCTGAAAGCATGTCGTTTCGGGAACTTGGGAGGGTTCAGGATCGGGCTCTGGCTGGGGATGCGGAGTACCAGTATCATCTGGGGTTGATCTACGCGGAAGGCCGGGGGGTGCCCCGGGAGCCGGAGTCGGCGTTCTACTGGTTCACCAAGGCCGCGGATCAGGGCCATCTGGAGTCCCAGGTGAATCTGGGGGCCATGTATGCCATGGGGGTCGGGGTGGAACGCAACTACATGCACGCGGCCCACTGGTACAGGACCGCCGCGGAGCGCGGCCATCCGGAGGCCCAGAACAATCTGGCCATTCTTTTCGAGGAAGGATTGGGCTTTGCCGTGGACAAGGGCCAAGCCGTGCAGTGGTATGTTCGGTCAGCGAAACAGGGCTATCCGGAAGCCCAGTATAATCTGGCCCAGTTGTACCTGGAGGGCGACGGCGTTGACCGCGACCCTCAGGCAGCCCTGGATCTGCTCATGGCCGCGGCGGAAAGCGGTTACGTCCCGGCCCAATACCATGCCGGATATCTCCTGGAACAGGGTGACGGCGTGGAGCAGAATCTGCGCAGGGCCGCGGCCTTCTATATGATGGCCGCGGAGCAGGGGTCGCCCCTGGCCCAGCTCAATCTCGGCCTGATGTACCTCACCGGCCAAGGGGTCTCCCAGGAAAACGT
>SKYX01000391.1 GCA_007127655.1 Desulfonatronum sp. | reverse complement strand
TGGTCTTGCCCGTGCCCGGACCGCCGGTGAGGATGAAGACCTTGTTCAGGCAGGCGTCCTCCACGGCCTGGTGCTGTTGCGGCGAGAGGGTGATCCGGTGCCGGGCCTCCAGCTGTTTGAGCACGACGCGCAGTTTTTTGGCGTCCAGGCCCGTGGGGTGCTCGATCAGGCCTTGGAGGCGCTGGGCGATTTCCTTTTCCCAGCGGTGAAAATGGCCCAGGTAGACCACCGTGCCCAGACCCTGGGCCGGAAGTTCCTCCAGAATCACCCGCTTGCGCTCCTTGAGGATCTCCAGAGCGCCTTGCAGGGATTCAGCCGGTGCGCCGCCGAGCAAGGCCGAGGTTTTTTCCAGCAGCTCGTCCAGGGGCGCGAAAAGATGCCCGGACTCGCTGAACTGGAAGAGCACGAAAACCAGGGCCGCTTCCAACCGTTCCCGGCAGTCCGGGGCGAACCCCAGTTTCAGAGCGATGACGTCCGCGGTCTTGAAACCGATACCGTGGACCTCGTAGGCCAGATCATACGGGTTCTCGCGCACCTTGTGCAGGGCCTGGGGGCCGTAGTGGCGATGGATGCGCGCGGCCAGGGCCGGGGAGACGTCGTGTTCCTGGAGGAAGAGAATCAGGGCCCGGACATGGTGCTGTTCTTCCCAGGACTGGACGATCTTTTTCAGCTTGGACGGGCCGATGCCGTCCACCCGCAGGAGCTGGTCCGGATCCGTGTCGATGATGTCCAGGGTCTTGTCCTTGAACTGCCTGATCAGCCGCTCGGCCAGGGTCGGGCCTACGCCCTTGAGCTGCCCGGAGGCCAGATAGCGGCGGATGGCGTTGACCCCGGCCGGCAGCAGCGGCTCAAGGGTCTCGATCTGGAACTGCCGCCCATACTTGGGGTGTTCTTTCCACTGTCCGCTCAGATTGAGCATCTCCCCGGGCTTGACCTGAACCACATTGCCCACCGCGGTGACGATCCCCGGCTCGTCCCGGACCTTGATCCGCAGCACGGCGTAGCCGTTCTCCGGGTTGAAGAAGGTCACGCCGTTGACCTCGGCGTGCAGGGTGACGGGGGAGGGCGGGTCCGTGGATCGCGGATTTTGGGTCCCGGAATCAGTCATGATCGGCTGCTTTGGGTGTGGGGTTGACTTCGGACCGGTTCCCCATACACTCGAAGTAAAGGGGGGTATTTATGTTGGAAGTTCATGTTGATGATCGTGATACACAGATTTTTCAATTGATGCAGGCGGCGTTGGCCGGAGAACACGTTCTGCTTTTCAGTTCCGGCAAACCTCTTGTCCGGCTGACCCCGCTTGCGGAACCCAATCATCGCACCACGGGCTATCACTGCTTGGACATTTCAGCCGATGAACTTGACGCGGCTTTTTCTCCGGAGGTGGAAGCAGAGGTTGCGGCCCTGTTCAATTTTCACCCTGGAAACGCTTCATGACGGCGAAGCTTTTGCTGGATACGCACATCGTTCTCTGGTGGCTTGCCGGGCATCCTCGGTTGAGCGCTTCCGGGTGCAAGCGGATCAAGGAAGCGACATGCCTGGTCAGTGTCGCCTCCATTTGGGAAGTCGCGATTAAATACAAACTGGGCAAGCTCCATGTCGCGCCTCGCCTGTTGCTGGCATCGATTCGAGAAGCCCGGATGATCGTGTTGCCCGTCTCCGCCGACCATGCAGCAACAACCGTCGATTTACCTCTTCTTCACAATGATCCGTTTGACCGTCTCTTGATCGCCCAAGCCCGCTACGAGGACGTCGCCCTTTTGACGGCGGACGAGCATGTCGGCGCGTATGGCGGTCCCGTTTGCCTGCTTCGCTGATCATTCGGCCGTTCGAGCCGTTCAATTCCCCGTCAATTTATACTTTTTCAGCTTGTATTGCAGCAGGCTCTTGGAGATGCCGAGCATGTCCGCGGTTTTGACCTGGACGAAGTTGGTGTGGACCAGGGCGCGGCGGATCAGGGCGGCTTCGATTTTTTCCAGGGTGTCAGCCAGGTTCAGGCGGGCCGGGAGCAGATCCACGGCGCTTTTGAACTGGGCCTCCTCGTCCTTGATCTCCGGCGGCAGGTCGTCCACCCGGACCATCTCGTCCCCGGCCATGACCACGCAGCGTTCCACCACGTTCTCCAACTGGCGGACGTTGCCCGGCCATTCGTAGGCCGTGAGATAGTCGATGACGTCCGCGGTAAAGCCCTTGACGTGACCGGCATTCTCCTCGGAGAATTTTTTCAGGAAATGGGCTGCCAGCAGCGGGATGTCCTCCCGGCGTTCTCGCAGAGGCGGCAGGGGGACCTGGACCACGTTCAGGCGATAGAAGAGGTCCTCGCGAAACTGGCCGGAGTGGACCGCGGCCTGTAAGTCTTTATTGGTGGCCGTGACGATCCGGATGTCCACACTGATGGACTCGGCACCGCCCACCCGCTCGAAGCTGCGTTCCTGGAGCACGCGCAGGAGTTTGACCTGTAAATCCTGGGACAATTCACCGATTTCGTCCAAAAACAGCGTCCCGCCGTGGGCCAGTTCAAAGCGGCCGCGCTTGAGGGCCACGGCCCCGGTGAAGGAGCCTTTTTCGTGGCCGAACAGCTCGCTTTCCAGGACCCCGGGGTTCAGGGCCATGCAGTTCACGGAAATGAACGGCCCTTTTTTGCGGGGGGAGGTGAAATGGATGGCCTTGGCAATGAGTTCCTTGCCGGTTCCGGACTCGCCGGTGATCAGGACCGTGCTCTTGCTGGGCGCGGCTCGGTCGACCATGTCCAGGACCCGCCGCATGGCCTTGCTCCGACCGATGATCTGGTGCATGCCGTAGCGTTGCTCCAGGCTCTCGGAAAGCAGGCTGTAGCGGCGCTGGGCTTGGGCCAGCTGGGCGGCCTTGCGCACCGCGAGAGTTATTTCGTCGTTGGCAAAGGGCTTGGTGATGTAGTCGAAGGCCCCGTGGCGCATGGCCACCACCGCGGCGTCGATGGACCCGTAGGCGGTCATGATCAGCACCGGGATGTGTGGGTAGTTTTTCTGAACGTGGGCCAGCACGTCCTGGCCGGACATCTTGGGCATCTTCATGTCCGTGATGATCACGTCCACTTCGGATTCCTCCAGGAAGGCCAGGGCCAGTTCCGGGTCCTGGAGCGCGGTGACGGTGTAGTTTTCGTCGCCGAGCAGGGTTTCCAGCAGCAGCAGGTAGTTTTGCTCGTCGTCGAGCACGAGGACGTGGTTGGACATGTTATTTCTCCCCTTCCGGAAAAATCATTCGGACTTCCGCGCCGCCCTGGGGATAATTTGCCAGTTCGAGCCGGGCGTCATGGCTGCGCAGGATGCTGTTGACGATGGACAGGCCGAGCCCCGTGCCTTTCTCCTTGGTGGTGAAGAAGGGGTCCAGGATTTTGTCGGCAAGCTGCGTCGGGATGCCGGGTCCGGTGTCCCGGATGGTCAGCGTGACGCCCGCGGAGTCTTTTTGTGTGGAAATGTGGATGGCCCCTGGTCCGCTCATGGCTTGCAAGGCGTTGGCCAGAATGTTGTAGACGGCGCGGTAGAGCAGGTCCTTGTCGCCCATGACCGTCAACCCGGCGGTGTCGGTACGGTGGACCTTCACGCCTTTGTCAGCCATCTCGTGCTCCCAGAAGGCCAGGACCTGGTCCAGGACTTGAGACAGGTCGACGTTGGCCTTGTTCGGGGCCTTGGGCCGGGCATAGTCCAGAAAGTCGTTGACGGTTTGAGACAGCCGCAGGGACTCGTCGAAAATCGCCTTGAGCAGGCGGGTCTGTTGCGTGTCCGCATCGTCGCCCTTGTTCTGGGAGCGCTTCATGAGCAGTTCGGACGTGCTGCGGATGATGCCCAGGGGGTTGCGGATTTCGTGGGCGATGCTGGCGACGGTCCGGCCCATGCTGGCCAGCTTTTCATTTTGATGCAGTTCCCGCTCCAGTCGTTCCTTTTCTTCGGCCCGCTTGGCAATGGTCCCGGCGGCCCGGCGGATGATCAGGTAGAGCACGGAAAAGAGCACCAGGGATGAGGCAAAGGAGGCGGCAAGGATCAGCAACTGAAACAGGAGCACGGCCTCGTAGTCGTCGGTAATGTCCTGGGTGAATTCCAGCGCGCCCATGATCGGCCCCGGCCCGGTCACCGGGTCGAACCCGCGTTCGGCCCGTAGCGGGTAGATGGTCCGCAGAACGAAGCTTTCCGGGGCCAGTTCCAGGGAGAACATGGCCCACCAGGAAGAGACGCGGCTGACCAGCTCGAAACTGGAAACGCCAGGTTCCAGGGCTTGCCGCACAGCCTTGCCCGCGGCTTCGGTTTTGCCCACCAATTCTTGGTTGGTGGAGTAGGCGATCTCGTGTTCGAAGTCGTAGATGCGGACTTCCAGGACATGGAAACTGTGGATCGTGGACAGCACGATCTGGTCCAGCCGTTCGTATTGGGCCGGATTGCGCAGCTCGATCCGACCGAAGCCGATCACCGTGGGCAGGGTGAAGCGCTGAAAAATCTGATGGTTCAGGTTTTCGGCCAACAGAATGGCGAACTCCTGGTTCTTTTCCAGCATGGTCTGGCGGGCGGAGTTGGCGATGAACACGGACAGGAGCAGGTTCACCGCCAGAATCAGCACCAGCGAACTCCATGACAGGAATTTGACGGGCTGAAACGGCCTGGGGCCGAAGGTGATCTTGGTTTTCAAGGGTGGTTACGCGTCCAGAAGGGCCTTCTGGACCAAATCCAGGGCCGTGACCAGGGTTTCATCGTCCAGGGCGTAGGAGAAGCGCACGCAGCGGTCGTCTCCAAAGGCGACCCCGGGGACCAGGGCCACGCCGGCCCGCTCCAGAATGTATGTACACAAGGCTGCGGAATTGTTTCGGTTCTTGGTGAACAGGGCGTCCAGGCGAGGGAACAGGTAGAAGGCTCCGTCCGGCTTGGGACAGACCACTCCGGGCCAGGAGGTTATCTTCTCCAGGGCCAGATCCCGGCGGCGCTGGAACGCGACGCGCATCTCCCGGAGGCTGTCCATGGGGCCGGTCAGGGCGGCCAGGGCGGCCTTCTGGGTAATGGAGCAGACGTTGGACGTGCTCTGGCCCTGGATGCGGACCATGGCCTTGATCAGGTCCGGGTGGGCCAGGACGTAGCCGATCCGCCAGCCGGTCATGGCCATGGACTTGGACAGGCCGTTGACCACCGCGACCTTGTCCGGAAATTTGACCCACCAGGAGACCGCGCTGCTGGGACGAGCAGGCGGGTAGACCAACTGGTCGTAGATTTCATCGGAGATCACGAAGATGTCCCGCTCCAGGGCCCAGCCGATCAGGGCGTCCAGTTCGTCCTGGGAATAGTGGCATCCGGTGGGGTTGGAGGGGGAATTGAGCAGGAGTACCCTGGCACCTTGAACCCCTTGGCCCCCTTGGGGGGCGTGGCGTTCCAGGTCTTCAGGCGTGATCAGGAAGCGCCGTTCCGGGGTGGAGGGGATGACGGTTGGCTTGCCTTCGGCCAGCAGCACCATGGGCGGATAACTGACCCAGTAGGGCGCGGGGATCAGTACCGGGTCGCCGGGCTCCAGCAGGGCCTGGAACAGGTTGTACAAGGCGTGCTTGCCGCCGTTGCAGATCATGGTCGCCTCGGCGGGCAGCTCGTCCTGGCCGGCGATCCCGGCGAAGTAGTCGGCCACGGCCTTGCGCAGGGCCGGAATGCCGGGTACCGGGGTGTAGCGGGTGAATCCCTCGTCCAGGGCATCTTTGGCCGCTTGGCGGACATGCTCGGGGGTGGGAAAGTCCGGTTCGCCGACGGCCAGGCTGATGATTTTTTTTCCCTGGGCCGTCAGTTCCTGAGCCTTGGCGTTCACGGCCAGGGTGGCCGAAGGGGGTATGGAGCGAATTTTTTGGGCGATATGCATGGGTTCTCCTGAAAAAAGGAATTGGCGGACGACGATGGTCCGGTATTGAGCCGTGCAACACGGTTTTCTAACTCCAAAGGTCGGCCTAGCACAAGGCCCGCCAGGGTGTTTTTCAGCTCACGTATTGACCCGCGCGGGTGAACGATTCAAGGTGGACGTTTTGAGAGGAGTCAGGAGTCAGGAGTCAGGAGTCAGGAGTCAGGAGTCAGGAGTCAGGAAGGCGGAAGGGGGGAGAATGTGACGACGGGAGTGGATGCTCATGAGGGCGAGGAGCGTGCGGCGGGTTTGCGTGAGCGGTATGCGCGAACCCGACAAATGGTTGCTGAACTCGCCGTTCGCCACGGCCGAAAATCGGAGAAGGTCCGGATCGTCGCCGTGTCCAAGTATCAGCCCGCGGCAGCCGTGGCGGCCTTGGCTGAAGCGGGACAGCGCGATTTCGGCGAAAATTACGTCCAGGAGGCGCTGGCCAAGCAGCGGGAAATCCGTCTTCCGGACCTGCGATGGCACTTTTTGGGCAGGTTGCAACGCAATAAGGTCAAATACCTGCCCGGAAACTTTATTCTGTTTCATGGTCTCGACAACGCGGCTTTGGCTTTGGATTTGCATGAAAGGTTCCAAGCCAAAAGCCAAGTGCTTGATGTCCTCATTCAGGTCAACCTTGGAGACGAGTCGCAAAAGGGCGGAATAGCTCCGGGAGGGCTTCCGGCTTTGGCGGAGCATGTCGGCGGATTATCCGGGTTGGCCTTGCGCGGGTTGATGGCCCTGCCGCCCTTTGAATTGGATTTGGCGCACAAGCAGCGTCTTTTCGGCGAGCTGCGGAGGTTGCGGGACGCTGTTCAGAGACAAACCGGGTTGTGGTTGCCGGAGCTGTCCATGGGCACGACGGATGACTTTCCCCAGGCTATTGCCGAAGGGGCGACAATGGTGCGGATCGGGACGCGGATTTTCGGTGAGCGTCCGGCGCGGGTTGCGTCGTGACCCGGGAACGCAAAACAAGTAGAAATCAAATGCGTGGGCGCGGTCTGGCCGTTTGGGCCGCGTGAGGTAAAAGGAATTGAGGGTCCCTTATGGATCTGGCGACGATCATCGGGGTAGTGCTTTCTTTTGGGCTGGTTATTTCCGCGATCATGATGGGCAGCAGCCTGTTCGTGTTCGTGTCCATACCTTCGGCCTTGATCGTACTTGGCGGGACCATCGGGGCGACCCTGGTCCACTACCCGCTGGGACATATTCTCGGCGTGGCAGGTGTTGTCAGGAACTGTTTCTTCAACCAACTGCCCAAGCCCGGCGATACCATCGGCCAGTTTCTGGATTATGCCAACCGGGCGCGCAAGGAGGGGATTCTTTCCCTGGAACCCTTGCTCAAGGAGATCGACGACGCGTATCTGCGCAAGGCCATGCAGCTCACGGTGGACGGGGTGGAACCGCAGATGATCCAAGACATCATGGAAACGGAAATCGCCTACCTGCAGGAACGCCATGAGACCGGGGCGGACATTTTCGCGGCCATGGGCATGTACGCGCCGGCCCTGGGGATGATCGGCACGGTCATCGGGCTGGTTCAAATGCTGCAAAGCATGGACGACCCCTCGGCCATCGGGCCGGCCATGGCCGTGGCCTTGATTACCACGTTCTACGGCGCGGTTTTGGCTAACCTGGTTTTCAACCCCCTTTCCGGCAAATTGAAAACCCGCAGCAAAGAGGAAGTGCTGCTCCGGGAATTGGCCCTGGAGGGCATTTTGTCCATTTCTCGAGGAGAAAATCCCAGGATCATTGAAGAAAAACTGAACGGTTTTCTGCCTCCCAAAATGCGCAGCCAGTCGGACTGATGCCGAGCTGGACCGGATATTCCCATGGGCAAGAAGCGGGAAAAAAAGCAGGCTGCTCCGCAAACTCCCGGTTGGCTGCTGACCTTCACGGGCTTGATGATCCTGATCATGGCGTTTTTCGTCTACCTGGTGACCAACGCCTCCTTGATGGATGAGCGCAGGATTCGGCTGGCTCTCGGCTCGCTGTTGGGCACGTTCGGGATGACCCAGGCCAAGCCGGACGTCCTGGGCGTCCGGGAAAGCTTGGAATCCGCCCATCCCGGGCCGATTCCCCCGGATCGAGATCTGGCCGCGCTCAAGGAACTGCTCTGGGACGACATTGAGGAGGACTTGCAGTTTGTCAGCAACCGGTTCGTCCAGATTTTCAGTGTGAACACGGCGGTCTTGTTTCCCCCCGGGGAAACGGACCTGTCGCCCGAGGGCAGAGCGTTTTTGCGACAGGTGGTTCCGGTGCTACGCGTGGTCGAGGCTCCGGTGCAGGTGGCCGGGCATACCTCGGTGTTGCGGGATGAGTTCGAGGAGGCCTATCATATCTCAATGTGGGACGAGACCCCGGATTCTTCCTGGGCCTTGTCCTTGTTCCGGGCGATGAGCGTCTACCGCTTTCTTTTGGAGCAAGGCGTTCCCGTGGAGAACTTGCGCATGGAGGGCCTGGGGCGGTTCCAGCCGCGGGAAAGCCCGCAAACGCCGCAAGGGCGCCGCGCCAACAGAAGAGTGGACTTTATTCTGGATCGACGCAACGAGACCTGGATGCCGCGTTTGGCCCGACCGGAGGCGAGCACCACGCCGGAGGAATACATTTACAGAGACTTTATTTTCCAGTTTCCCGAGGCGCCGGGCAATGATTCGTTACGCCCCTAGCTGAGCGATATCGGACGGAGCGAACGTGGCCAAGAAAAAGAAAAAGGGGGGTGGGCTCAGCGTCGATCCCATGGGCTGGCTGATCACGTTTTCCGATCTGATCACCCTGCTCCTGACCTTTTTTGTCCTGCTGCTCAGCATGTCCTCCATGGATCGGCAGGTGGTCATTGAAGCCGCGACCTTTTTCAGAGGGGATATGGGCGTTGTTTCCAAAAAAACGGCCGGGCGGATTCCCACCAGGGTGGAAGAGGTGATCAAGCTTTTGGAACGTCCCTGGGAGTTCCGGGACAACGAACAGCGCATCCGCGACCTGCTCTTTCCCGATGATGTCCTCCCGCGGGAAATTCCAAGGTCCACGTTGGATGAAAATTTGAAACTTCTGGAGCGTCCCGAGGGAGTGGCCATTCTGCTAACGGACGAATTGCTTTTCCCCTTGGGTGGCTACGAATTGGCCGATCCGGCCAGAAGGCTTCTGGAAGTACTGGCTCCGTTGGTTTTGTATGTGAACAATGTCGTCAATGTTTCCGGGCATACGGACAGTTTGCCGGGGAGAACCATGGACAACGACACCCTGTCCGCCCTGCGGGCCATGGCCGTGCTGGAAGTTCTGCTGCTTTCCGAGGTTCCAGACGCTAAACTCTCCGTTTCCGCCTACGCCGAGCGCATGCCGGTGGGTGATAATCGAACCCCGGAGGGACGGGCCTTGAATCGCCGGGTGGAAATTCTTTTCAAGAACGCATTGTAACAGCTCTGATGAGCGTGAAGACGGCTCCGCGGACCATCATGTTCCGCGAAGCGTCTCGACGAGGTGACGCATGGCGAAAAAAGATGCTCTTCCGGTGGAGGAGGAAAAGAAAAAGGGTGGGAAGGTGAAGTGGGTGGTTTTGCTGCTGGTCTTGCTGCTCCTGGCCGGTGGCGGGGGTGCCGCCTACTGGTTTTTGATGGGCCCCGGGGCTGTCTCCGAGGACGACCCCCTGGAGCAGGAAGGGGACCAGGCCGCCCGTCAGGAGGCTCGGACGGAATTCGTTCCGGAGATCGTGACCCTGGACCCGTTCGTCGTCAACCTGGCTGACCCCCTGGGAAGGCGGTTCCTGCGCATGACCCTGGACGTGGAGGTGTTGAACAGGGCCGCCATCGCGGACGTGCAGCGCAATAACTCCCGGATCCGCGACGCAGTGATTCTCTTGTTGGCCGGCAAGTCCTTCACCGACCTGGCCAGCATGGAGGGCAAGATCACCTTGAAAAATCAGATCGTGGAGCGTTTGAACCAGATCGTCGGGGGCGGCAGGGTGACCAACGTGTATTTCACGGAGTTCGTGGTCCAGTGAACCCGGGCAAGGCCCAGGGATCTGAGAAACGTTTTCCGCACGGATGATCGAGATATGAACAAAATACTGTCCCAGGACGAAGTCGACTCTCTCTTGCGGGGGTTGACCGGCGGAGAGATCGAGACCGATGTCGCTGATGTCGGCGATGATTCGGGGATCATCTCCTTTGACCTGGCCAATCAGGACCGGATCATCCGCGGGCGAATGCCGGTATTGGAGATCGTCAACGATCGTTTCGCCCGCTTGTCCTCCAATGCCCTGGCCAACACCATGCGCAAGAAGGTCGACGTCAACCCGGTGTCCATCGACATGTCCAAGTTCGGGGACTTCATGCGCTCCCTGCCCGTTCCCACGAGCATCAACATTTTCAAGATCGAGCCCTTGCGCGGCAACGCCATCCTGGTTGTGGACACCAGATTGGTTTTCGCCCTGGTGGAGAATTTTTTCGGCGGGCAAGGCACCCAGCCCAAGATTGAAGGCCGGGACTTTACGCCCATCGAGCAGTCGGTGATCGAGCGGGTGGTCAAGCTTTTTCTCAATGCCATGGAGCAGGCCTGGACCCCGGTGCATGATGTCCGCGTCGAGCTTCAGCGCATGGAGATCAACCCTCAGTTCGCCAGCATCGTGCCGCCCAGCGACGTGGTCGTCGTGATGTCCATGGAAGTGGAACTGGAGAACGCCATCGGCTCCCTGGTGTTTTGCCTGCCGTATTCGACCATCGAGCCGATCCGCTCCAAGCTCTATGCTTCTTTCCAGTCCGAACGCCTGGAAGTGGACCATGCCTGGCTTTCCCGGTTTAAGGAACGAATGATGGAAATTCCGGTGGAACTGGTGGTTCCTCTGGGCCGGACCTCCATCACTGGACGGCAGTTGCTGAATCTGGACATTGGCGACATTTTGCTGCTGGATACGGACACGGATCAGCATTTGGAAGTGAAAATTCACGGCGTGGACAAGTTCTATTGCCAGCCCGGCTTCGTCAAGGCGAACAGGGCGATCCAGGTGGTCAAGGAAGCGGAAGTTCGATACTGACGGAGCTGAAATCGACAATCATCAACCACCGGCGAGCCGGAAGCGGCCGCTGAGACTGAAACGAGGTCCCGCATGAGCGAGGAGTCAATGGACCAGGATAAACTGGCTGAAGAGTGGGCCAAGGCCCTGGAAGAGATGGACGAGAGCGGAGAGCCGGAAGATCCGTTCGAGGCGGCCACCAAAGCCGCTGCCCAGACCGGGCAAAAGAGTGAAAGTCAGGAGGATATGGCGGACGAATGGGCCAAGGCCCTGGCCATGGAAGAGGAGACCCAGCTGAAGAAGGAGAAACAGCAGAAGTCCTTCGCTGCCAAGACCGAGGATCCCAAGTTCAAGGATTTGACGTCGGACGCCAAGAGCCCCAAGGAGAAGAACAAGCGGGACCTGGACTTCATCCTGGACATCCCGCTGGATGTTTCCGCCGAACTGGGGCGGACCAAGCTGTTGATCAACGAGCTGCTCCAACTCGGTCAGGGTTCCGTGGTGGAGTTGAACAAACTGGCCGGCGAACCTCTGGAAATTTTCGTCAACGGCAAGCTGGTGGCCCGGGGCGAAGCCGTCGTGATCAACGAAAAGTTTGGGGTGCGGTTGACGGACATCATTAGCCCCATTGAAAGGGTGAAACAACTTGCCTGATCCAATCGAACCCTCCATGGCGGCCCCGACCTGGGACTTCGGTTTCGCGGCGCTGAAAATGATCGGCGGCCTGTTCCTGGTTTTAGCCTTGCTGTTTGTGGTTCTCCATCTGCTTAAGCGGTACGGGCACAAGGCCGGGTTGACCCGCCAGCTTCCCGCGGACCTCAAGCTGGTAGGCCAGATGGCCCTGGGGCCGCGCAAAAGCGTGGTGGTGGTCCGGTATTTGAATAAGGACATGGTGCTGGGAGTGACGGATTCCTCCATAACGCTGCTCACGGAGACGCACCATGACACTGAACAATCCGATTTTTCGAAACATCTGGAGCAATCCAGGACCAAGGGCGGTTAGACTTGGCCTCACCGCACTGATCCTCCTCCCCCTGCTGTCCGGTTTCGCCGCCGCGCAGACCGGGGTCCCGTCCCTGAATCTGACCTTGAGCGGCGGGGCCAGCGAGCCGGACAACGTTTCCATCGCCCTGGAAATCCTTTTCCTGCTCACTGTCCTTTCCGTGGCCCCGGCCATCCTGCTCACGGCCACCTGCTTCACCCGCATCGTCATCGTCTTCTCCTTCATTCGTCAGGCCATGGGCACGCAGCAAATGCCGCCCAATCAGGTCCTGGCCAGTCTGGCCATTTTTTTGACGTTCGTGATCATGATGCCCGTGGGCAAGGAGATCAACGACACGGCGCTCCAGCCATATTTAGCCGAGGATATCGGCTTTCAAGAGGCGTTGACCCGGGCCGAACAACCCATGCGGGCCTTCCTGTTCAAGCACACCCGGGAAAAAGACCTCTCGCTGTTCTACTCCATCACCCAAATGGATCGCCCGTCCAACCGGGACGAGGTACCGACCATCATTCTGGTTCCCGCCTTTGTGATCAGCGAACTGAAAACCGCTTTTCAAATGGGTTTTTTGATCTACATCCCCTTTCTGATCCTGGACATGGTCGTGGCCAGCATTTTGCTGTCCATGGGCATGATGATGCTGCCCCCGGTAATGATCTCCCTGCCGTTCAAATTGCTGTTGTTCGTAATGGTGGATGGCTGGAATCTCTTGATTTTTTCGTTGGTGAACGGCTTTGCGTGATTGGGGCTGAAGGCAGGAGTCAGAATTCTGAATTCAGAATTCAGAAGTCAGAAGTCAGAATTCAGAATTCAGGAGTCAGGAGTCAGAAGTCGGATTTATGGTGGCGATTCTTGGAAAGTTGACATTCAGATCAGCTTTTTGCCCATTCAACCATTCAACCATTCAACCATTCAACCATTCAACCTTTTTCCCCAACCAGATCCTCTTGCCCGGAGACCATTATGACCCCTGAATTCGTGATCGGCTTTGCCCGTCAATCCATTGAACTGACCTTGATGATCGCCCTGCCCATGCTGGGCATTGGTTTGATTGTGGGCGTCCTGGTCAGCATTATCCAGGCCGCGACGCAGATCCAGGAAATGACCTTGACCTTCGTGCCCAAGATCATTTCCATTTTTCTGGCGTTGCTGTTTTCCTTTCCCTGGATCATGGACAAGCTGGTCACCTTTACTCGGGAGTTGTTCTTGAACCTGCCGAACTATGTGGGGTAGCGAAGTGTGGTTTGGTATACCAGAAAAATCGGTTCACACTTCGAAGTTCGGTTGTCCCTGTCCGGCCGGTCGCCCCTCCTCCGAACGGATGCCTGAAAGAAGGCGTTGCGATGTGTCAACCAACATTGGACCCGGTAGGGAAAGGCGCATTTGC